>CAMJYS010000077.1 GCA_946410005.1 uncultured Clostridia bacterium
AATAAAAATAGTGATAACTTTAGGGTTAGTTGGAATATTTTTAATTTTTATGTCAAACTTTTGGAATTTTGAAGGTAAAAAAAATTCTGATGTTAAATCTTTTAAGAATAAAATATCAGATGAAGTTAAACAAGAAAAATTACAAAAAAATTTAGAAAATATAGTTTCCGCAATACACGGAGCAGGGAAAGCGAAAGTTTTAGTTACATTTGAAAGCTCTTCTCAAACTGTTTATGCAGTTGAAGAAAAGAAAAATAAAGAAACGTCTGAAGATAAATCTGACGGCGAAATTACAAGAAAAAAGGAAAGTGATGATTGTGAAAAGAAATACATAACAGTAAAGGATAGTGATGGGGTGGAAAGAGCGTTGGCAGTAACGGAAATTGAACCGAAAGTAAAAGGAGTGATAATTATTTGTCCCGGAGGAGATGATATGTTGGTAAAATCAAGGATTATTAGTGCGATAACAACATCGCTTAACATATCCAAAAAGCAAGTTTGTGTAACTAAATCAAGGTAAATTTTTGAAGATTTTTGAATAATTTAGATTTTTGGAGGAATAAAAAATGAAATTTCATAAGCGTCAATTGATATTGGCATCTTTGGTTGTTGCATTAGGAGCGGCGGTTTATTTAAATTGGCAATTTTCAGGTGATAACGGATTTAACACTACAGGATTTTTAGAGCCTACAAAAGAGCTGGGCGAAGCAAAATATGTAAATACTTCATATGTTGATGAGCCAAACGAATCAACACAAGCGAACGCAAAAGTTTCCGATGAAACAAAAGAATATTTCGAGACAGCAAAAGAGAATAGGGACAAATCACATTCCGAAGCACAAGAAAGGATTAAAGATTTATCGTCCAGTTCAGAAATAAATGCAGATATAAAAGACGAGATAACTAAGCAAATCGAATCGCTTGCGCAGAACATTGAAAAGGAAGTAAGTATTGAAAATCTAGTAAAAGCAAAAGGTTTTGAAGATTGTGTGGTGTCTATCCAAAACGGTGAGTGTAGTATAGTTGTTAGCCCAGGAAAGCTTGACGAAAACTCCGCTGTCGTTATAAGAGACATTGCGTGTGGCCAATCCGGAGTTGCGTACGATAAAGTAAAAATAATCGAATCAAAATAATAAAAATCCCCGCTACAAAATAGTAGTGGGGAAAATTTTATGTAATTAAATGCTATCAAGGATAATATTTATTTGGTTTCGAAAGGATTGATAATATATCTATAAACCAACCTATACCACAAATACCGAATGTAAATAGATATAAAATTCCAATTCCTGTTTTACCCTCATAAAATTTATGTGCACCAAAAAATCCCAGAAATAAGCATAAAACAAGAGAAGTCCACTTATCGCAAATTTTGACTCCGACCATTCCTGCGGTGCTATTATAGTTGGAGTTATTAAGTACAATTTGCGGAGTGGATGATTGTTGTTCAAGCTTTTCGACTTGGCGTCCGCAAGAAGTGCAAATAACAGCATCTTTCGGAATTTTTTCACCACAGTGCTTGCAAAACTTGTTATCTGGATTTGAATTGTCCATACAGAATCCCTCCTAAAAAATTATATTTGTTACGCCTAATGTAATTGTAACACATATTTTTAATTAATACAAGCAATTAATTTATGAAAAAGCCACAAAATTCATTAGGCGTTTTTGCTCTCAAGATTTGTGATTAAGTTTTATTCTTTCGTATTTTCTTCCGAAAACTCAAATTCACGCTGATATTCTTTCGTTTCAGGGTTTCGTATAACAGCAGATTTGTTTTTCTCTAAAAGTTTTGTGATAGCGTAAAGATTTATCCAAATCTCGTTATCACATTCTTTTTGCGACTCGTCGAAAATAAGTTCGATTCCCCAATGCAGATGACTTTTATCTATATTATTCACATTTTCTTTTGTGCTGTATCCAGTACGTCCGACGTAACCTATTACATCGCCGGCTGTAACTTTATCTCCCTCTTTTAAATTGCAATGGAACGGTTTGTTTTGTCTTAAATGAGCGTAATAATAGTACCTTTTTTTGTCAAAACTTCTAATACCGATTCGCCAGCCGCCATATTGGTTCCAGCCCATTATTTCTATAATTCCTGATTCAACCGCTATAACAGGAGTTCCTGTAGCACACATCATATCGTGACCCAAATGTGGTCTTGAATATCCATAGCTTCGTGATGCTCCGAAATCATCATAATGCGAAAACGGAAAAGTCTTGGCTATCGGAGAAAAAGCTTTTAAACCATAAACTTCCTCCCAAACATATTCTTCGGAATTTTTTTGTTTTCGTTTGACTTTATATTTTCCTAGAAAATTTTTCAAAACCGTTTCATAAACTTCTTTATAATAATTATAATTTTTCATATTTTTGGTTATATCTTCAATTTTAGTTCCGGATTTTAATTTTTCGGCGATTTCGTCTATATCTTTTTCTTTGTATTTTTTAAAATTCCCTCCATATTTTGTCCCTAAATATGCTAAAATTTCAATCCAGTTTATTTTTATTTCTTCATTTTGCGATTTTATATCGATTTTCATGGCTTTTTCCAGAGCTTCATAAGGCGGGTTAAACTCGGCATACTTTATAAAGCCTTTGTTTTCGTGAGCATTTACGGGTAAAAAATGAAAAATCGAAACAAACGCTATTATTGTCGCAAAAAAGGATGAGCAAGCTATTAATATGCTTTTTTTTAATTTTATTACGAACAAAATTTCAACCTCGATTCAAAAATAATGTTTTTTAATTATATGATGTGAATTTAAATTAAAATACAAAAATCTCGGAAACATATTTTTCCGAGACAAAATTTTTTATTATTTTTAAATTAGTCGATGCTTATAGCGCTTACAGGACAAACATCTGCAGATTCATTAACTTTTTCTGATAAATCATCAGGAATTTCTTCTAACTTACATACAGATTTGCCTTCATCGTCATATTCAAAAACCTTTGGACATATATCAATGCACATTCCGCATCCGATACATGCTTCTTTGTCGACTTTAACTTTCATTGTAAACCTCACCCTTTCAAAATTATTATATACAAATTATTTTGTGTTCACAAGCGACTATTAAAAAAATTATTCGTATAAAATCAAATGTTATTACTAAGAATAATATCTATGATTATTAATTATACATTTACTATTATCGTGAACATTTTAGGGGGATTTTATGACGATAAAATTAAAGCCATTGATCATCAGTTTTTTAGTAGCACTTGGTGGAGGAGGAATAGTCGCTTTTTTAACCAGAAATTCTATGAGTATTTATGACGAAATAAATACGCCTTCATTTGCTCCACCGGCCATATTATTTCCGATAGTTTGGACGATACTTTACTCATTAATGGCAATTTCTGCCTATATGATTTATGAATCGTCATCAATTATAAAAAATAAAGCGTTAAAAGTTTATGGCGTACAACTTTTTATCAATTTTTTATGGCCGATATTATTTTTTAACGCTAAAGAGTTTTTTGTTTCATTTTTATTTTTAGTTGTTTTATGGTGCATGGTGTTTTGGATGATAACATTATTTTTAAAGATAAAACCGATATCGGGGTACCTGCAAATACCATATCTTTTATGGCTTACATTCGCAGCTTATCTGAATTTCCAAATTTATATTTTGAATTAGTTTTTCTGCCGAAATTTTATTTAATAAATGTGTATTGACTTATTTATTCAGTAGTGGTACAATGAATGAGCCGCATGCTGTAGGCCAATAAAAGATTAGATTTTTAATCTGCCTAGTTCAGCAGCGAGATAAGTAAAAGGTAGGTGCGTAAGAACTATGTACGCAATTATTGAAACAGGTGGTAAACAGTACAAAGTTTCTCAAGGCGATTGTATTTACACCGAAAAATTAAACTTGGAAGAAGGAGCCTCTGTTGACTTTAAAGTTGTTGCGGGACACGACGGAAATAAGTTATGTTTAAGCGACAGCGAATTAAAATCGGCTAAAGTTTCGGGAAAAGTTTTAAAAAACGGAAAAAGAAAAAAAATTACCGTGTTTACCTATAAACCTAAGAAAAGTTGTAAACGTAAGTTGGGACACCGACAACTTTATACAAAAGTCGAAATCGAAACAATTAGTTTTTAATGGATAATTTTTAGTATGATAAAA
>CAMJYS010000078.1 GCA_946410005.1 uncultured Clostridia bacterium
GGGATTTAGTTATGGATTACCCTATCATTCCAATATATGTTTCTTCTTCATTATTAAAAATTTCTTTTGAATTATTAATTTCTTTATGATCGCAATGCTTACAATTTATTCTTGCCTCACCGATTTCTGTTTTGGCTCCAAATATTATCGGCACTTCCACCGCTATTTTTTGGCTTATTGTAAATTTACATACTTCTCTCGGTAAACCTTCGCAATCTTTACCACTTCTATCTATAATAGGCTTACCAATACATTCTGTTTTTATTTTTCCTACTTTTGCAAAAGGCTTTATCTCCACCGGAACCCCCACATTTATTTCTTGAATTCCTAATGTGGGACAAATTTCATTTTCCGGTTTATATGATTTATCATATTGACAAGACATAATAAATATTAACCTCCTATATTTATTTATTCCTTTTGAGATTTTATTAATAATCTCATTATTTATTATATTACAAGAATTAGATTTTGTTGCATGATTTACCTATTGAATAAAATAAAGAAAGAATATATAATTCTTTTATCGACTTTACGAAAGGGCTTCAAGATATGTCCAATAAAAAATCTTTGTTCATAATAATATTTGTAATAGGAGTGTTGATAATCATGGGTGGAGTAATGTTTTTTTCAGGTAAAAAACAAAATGCGGAAGAAGAAAAGCATCAGCAATTTGAAATGGGATTCCAGCTTGAAGAACCACGCAGCGGAGAAGAAATTGCAATTATAAATACTACGTATGGTAGTTTTAAATTAAGATTTTTTCCGGAAATTGCCCCGAAAGCTGTAGAGAATTTCAAAAAACATCTCAAAGACGGCTATTATGAAAATGTAATATTTCATAGAGTTATAAAAGATTTTATGGTACAAACGGGCGACCCACAAGGAACAGGTATGGGCGGAGAAAGCATTTGGGGTAAACCTTTCGAAGATGAATTCAGTTCCAAACTTTTAAATATAACCGGTTCTGTTTCTATGGCTAACTACGGACCAAACACTAACGGAAGTCAATTTTTTATAAATGCTAATGAGAATTTCAGAGGCTGGAAAGATTTTGAGCAAGCTTATAATATCTATAAAAAAAGCCCTGAAGCTTTTACAAGAGCCTACGGCGGAACGGTTGATATGTCAAAAGTAACCGATAAAGTCAAGGAATTATACAACGAAAACGGCGGAAATCCGTCGTTAGATGGTTATTACAATACCGCCCACAGAGGTCACACTGTTTTCGCACAAGTTTTCGACGGAATGGATACAATATTTAAAATTGCAAATGCTAAAACATACGCTAATGACAAACCTCTTGAAGAAATAAAAATTTTAAGCTCCAGCGTTTCAGTTAAATAAATTATAAAAAAATCATCTGCCACAAAATAAATCGTGGCAGATATTTTTATCAAAAACTGTATGATTCGCCAAGGGAGAATGAATACAAAATGGTTTCTTTTACGTCAATATTTTCTGAGATCTTCAAAGCATATTTATATAACTCAACCTGTTTATTATATTTATAAAAAAGTTCCGAAATATCTGAAATTCTATCCGTTTTATAGTCCACCAAAACATATTTATCATTCTCCAAAAACGCACAATCTATTGCTCCTTGCAAAACTATAAAATCTTTATTTTCAGTTTCTTTAACATTTTTGAAATCAAAATCATTACTTAAAAATTCAGGCGTTATCTTTACGGAAAACCTATGTTCTCGAATAACCTTTTCACTATTTAAAATTCTATCAAATAAATTGCTATTTACAAAGTTTTCTAATGATGGTATATACAAAGCATTACATTCGGATTTATTCAAAAATCCACGATTACAGAGAAAATCTATTTCTTTTTTAACGCCATATTTTGAAATATTCTCAAAATTCGCATAGCACATAAATTTATGTGTAGCGTTACCGACATCTACCCCGCTGAGATTGCTTTTATACAAAAAGGACGGTTTAGAATTAGCTATAAAATTTTCAATATTATCCGAATGTGAAGCAAGAGAAGCCGAAACCCTCATTGGAACAGAAGAAAAATCCTTAAATGGATATTTAAATTCAAGTCGCTTTTTTATATTTTGATAAATATTTTTTTGGTTTATATTGAGTTGCACTTCACGAATTTTTTCATTTGTATCTGACATCAAATCGAAATGTTCATTTTTTAATTCATTATGAATATTTTCATTTTGAAAGCATGAATTTATATATTCTAAGTCTATTGAACAATCTTTATCTAAATTGAGTCTGATTTTACGCAAATGCGCTCCGGAACCAATTCCGGAAAATATATCTATAAAATTTTCAATATTACTTTTTGAGAAACACAATGAAAATAAATCTAAAAATGATTTTGAATCCCGTACAACCGATGAATTGATTTTTTGAAACCCATATAACAAACTGGTTTTTTTGTCAATTTTTTCTAAAATATTCTCATCTGAAGACACTATAATTAACTTTTGTTTTGCTCGGGTAAGTGCAACATACAAAACTCTCAGTTCTTCCGACAAATCCTGAATGCTATTTTTCAAACTAATAGACCTTCTTACAATATTATCAATTTTCAAGGTTCCGTCAATGCTTTTGAGTTTCATACCAACACCTAAATCCTTATTAATCATCAGAGAATCAGTATCATTTACAAATTTTTTTGAACACCCGGCTAAAATACAAATAGGAAACTCTAAACCTTTAGACTTGTGAATACTCATAATTTTTACGGTGTTTTCATTTTTAGAAGATCTATTTGCCGGCGAAAGGTCTAAATCACTGTTTTTAAGTGTATCTATAAACTTTAAAAATCCTGACAATCCACCTTTATACTGTTTTTCATATTTTTTTGCATGCTCAGAAAAAGCAATTAAATTAGATTTCTTAACATTTCCATTTTTTTGCGAAAGAACAATAGCCGGATAATCGGTTTCGGAATATATATAATCAATAAATTCATTACACGGCATTGTATTTGACATTTTTCTATATAAATCTATTTTTTCAATAAATATTTTAGATTTAACATTGCCTGCTTCTGCTGATTTTTTTATAGCAAAATAAAGTGGTACATTTATATCAATATATCTTATACCGGATATTTCATCTATATTAAATCCAAAAATTGGAGTAAGCATCGCGGAAATTAAAGGAATATCTTGCATTGGATTATTTACGACTTGCAAAATCGACAAAATTGTAGCTATTTCAGAAGTTTTCAAAAAATTTTCTTTATTTTCAGACCAAAAAGGTATTCCGTTTTCTAAAAATTCTTGGGAATATATATTGCAATTCTTATTTGCACTTCGCAAAAGAATACAAAAATCATTATAAGTAACTGTTCTTAATTTACCATTTTCATAAATTTGGTAACCTTCTGCTATCATTTTAGTTATTAATTTGGAAATTTCACGTGCTTCAGATTTTAAACCGTCTTGTTTATCAACATCTATCATTTTAAAAACAACATCTGCATCATCTTTATTGAATATTTCAGAATAATTTACTCCTATATTTAATTTTTCTTCCGAGCCATAGTCCACTTCACCCACCTTTTTTGACATAATATTTTCAAAAATATAATTGACAAAATTAATAATTCCGGATTTGCTTCTGAAATTTTTACTTAAAATAATTTTTGCAGGATATCTTTTTTCATTTGGATTATAAATTTCATAACTATCTTTTTTTTCTGAAAATATTTTGGGATTAGAATTTCTAAAGCTATATATACACTGTTTTATATCTCCTACAGCAAATATATTTTTTCCATCTTTTGAAACAAGTTTAAATATCATGTCTTGTAACTCATTTATATCTTGATATTCATCTATAACAATTTCTTGAAATTTTTCAGAAATATCATTTGCTGTTTTACTTTTTACAACTTTATCATCAGAATATTCGCATAATAACTTCAGAGCAAAACGTTCAAGGTCGCAAAATTCTAAAACATTTTTGGCAGTTTTAAGCGTACTGTATTCTTTGGAAAAATATTCAACTATAGAAAATAATGTTTTTTGCAAATCGTAAATTTCTTTAAAATGTTCCACTATTTCATCTTCCGTAGACGAAAAATTATC
>CAMJYS010000079.1 GCA_946410005.1 uncultured Clostridia bacterium
CACCGAGATCTACACTCTTTCCCTACACGACGCTCTTCCGATCTTATGAGTTTTCAAATAAGTTAAATATAAATACACATGTTGGAAATGTTTGTTCTTCGGATGTATTTTATAGCGAACCTGATTCTTTAAAGAAATGGGATAAAATGGGGGTTTTAGCTGTAGAAATGGAAGCTGCGGGACTTTATGCCAATGCAGCGAGGTTAAGTAAGAAAGCACTTTGTATCCTAACGATTTCAGATTGTCCGTTAAATGGTCTTTCGCTTACTTCCGATGAACGTCAAACGAGTTTTTGTAATATGGTAGAGATAGCACTGAACACAGGCATAAATATTTAAATTGTCTTTTAGCTAAATGTGGCTTTAATTTTTTGGAGGAAATTATGAAAAAAATAATTTCGAAATTGGGTATTATTCTATTACTTGTTGCGGGATTAGGAACTCTACTTTTTTTTATTAAGGTTTTTAAGATAGCGTCAGAATTAGAAAATGCAGATGAGTTTTCTGTGTCAATGGTAACCGATGGCGGAGGGATAAATGACCAATCTTTTCAGCAGTCTGCTTGGGAGGGTTTGCAAAGATTTTCTAAATCTACAGGTACGCACGTAAGTTATATTGAGTGTGCTCAAATTTCGGACGCTTTCAGCAATTTGGATAAACTTTCAGACGTTAATACAAATTTAATTTATGCTGTTGGATTTAAGATGGCAGATGCTTTAAAGTTAGCGGCCAAAGCTAATCCGGAAATAAATTTTTGTATTGCGGATTTTTCATATGGAGATGAAACACCGGAAAATATAACCGGAGTTACTTTTAGAGCTGAGGAATCTTCATTTTTAGTCGGATATATTGCTGCTTGTACAACGAAAAAAAATTGTGTCGGGTTCATCGGTGGAATAAGGGGAATGGTGATAGACCAATTTGAGTATGGTTATAGAGCAGGTGTGGCGTACGGAGCAAAAAAATTAAATAAAGATATAACGGTTAAAGTTCAATACGCAGAAAGCTTTACAGATTCGGCAAAAGGAAAAGCAATAGCGACCAATATGTATGGAACAGGCTCGGAAAAAGATTGCGATATAGTATTTCATGCTGCCGGTGGAGCCGGAATGGGTGTTATTGAATCCGCAAAAGAAACGGGCAATTTTGCAATAGGAGCCGATATGGATCAATCATATTTAGCTCCGAAAAATGTTTTGACATCGTCAATAAAAAATGTAGGTATGGCGCTAGAAATCATATCGCAAAAAGCTTTAGATGGCGAAAACATAGGCGGCAAAACGTATTCGTTTGGAATAAAGGAAGGTTGTGTAGGAATTCCGGAAAATAATCCGAATATCTCACCTGAAATTTTAGAAAAAGTTAGAAAAATACAAGAAAAAATTTCAAGTGGCGAAATTGTTCCACCGGGAACGAAAGAAAATTACGATGAATTTGTTAATAAAACAATCAATAATTTAAATATTTAATAGAGAATAGGAGGGAAATAATTAATTGGAAATTAGTAAAAAATACGCAGTTCAGATGCGTGGTATAACGAAATATTTTGGTAATACGAAAGCTTTAGACAGTGTTGATTTAGATATAGAAAAAGGCGAAATCCACGCCATACTTGGCGAAAATGGTGCGGGTAAAAGTACATTGATGAATATTTTATATGGACTTTATAGTGCGGATGGCGGAGAAATTTATTTAAATGGTGAAAAGGTTTACATAAAAAATCCAAATTCTGCAATTTGGAATGGGATTGGAATGGTTCATCAGCATTTTATGTTGATTGAAAAATTTTCCGTTTTACAAAATATAGTTTTGGGAAACGAAACTACGGATAAATTCGGAATAATTAACATGAGAGAAGCCAAGAAAAAAGTATTGGATATAATTGACAAATATGGAATGAAAGTAGATTTAAAAAAGAAAGTAAAAAATATATCAGTAGGTATGCAACAAAAAGTCGAAATTTTAAAAGCGCTATATCGTGGTGCAGATATTTTGATTTTGGACGAACCTACTGCTGTTTTAGTTCCGCAAGAAATTGATGAGCTGATGGATGTAATTGAAAATTTGAAAAAAGACGGAAAAACAATTGTAATAATTACTCATAAATTGAAAGAAATAAAAAAATCATCGCAAAAATGCACGATAATTCGTAAAGGTAAATTTATTGAATGTATTGACGTTAAATCTGAAAGCGAACAAAGTTTAGCTGAAAAAATGGTCGGAAGAAAAGTTAAACTTTTGGTAGATAAAAGTAAGGCTAATCCGGGCGAAAAAGTTTTTGAAATAAAAAATCTTACTGTTAAGTGTGAAAAAGGTGTAGAGAGAGTAAAAAATCTTTCATTAGAAGTTCATCGAGGAGAAATATATGGATTGGCCGGCGTCGACGGAAATGGTCAAAAAGAACTTTTAGAATGTATTATAAGCAAAAAATATGCTGTCAGCGGTCAAATTTTAATTAATGGCAAAGAAATTCAAAATACAAGTGTTAGAAATGTTTTTAATAACAAAGTTTCTGTCATTCATGAAGATCGTCATAAAGACGGAGCGATTTTAGATATGTCCGTTGCAGATAATGCAATTTTAGAAAAATATCGTGAATATCCGTTTAATCAAAGAGGATTTCTAATTTACGAAGAAAGAGATAAATTCACAAAAAAACTTATAGAAGAATACGATATTCGTCCTGTAGATTGTGAGTACACAAAAATAAGAAATCTTTCCGGCGGAAATCAGCAAAAATTAATTATAGGAAGAGAAATCGCAAACGACCCTGAACTTTTGATTGCTGTTCAGCCGACAAGGGGACTTGATGTTGGAGCCATAGAATATGTACATAAAACATTGATAAATTTGCGAGATAAAGGGAAAGCGATTTTATTAATATCTTTAGAATTAGATGAAATTTTGAGCGTTTCCGACAAAATCGGTGTTATATATGACGGCTCGATTATAGGAGAGTTAGACCAAGAAGAAGCTGATGAAAATAATGTTGGTTTGTTAATGGCAGGGGGTAATAAAAATGACTAAAAGTATAGCCAATTTTTTAAAAAAGCCATTTATTTGTACGTGTATTGCTGTATTTTTTGGATGTTTGGTAGCTTGTTTGATATTACTCATTACTGGTTATAGCCCTGCGATGTCATTGGCGGTTATGTTCAATGCAATTTTTTCAAGACCAAAATTTATAGTTAATATAATACTTAAAAGTACGCCGATAATTTTAACCGGTATCAGTGTTGCATTTGCATTTAAATCCGGTCTTTTTAATATTGGTTCGGAAGGGCAGTATATTTTTTCAACAGTTATTTCCACAATAGTGGGAATAGTTTTTGACTTTCATCCGATTATACAAATTCCGCTTGTTGTTTTTTCGGGAGTTTTTGCGGGTGCTTTACTTGGAGGAATAGTAGGATTTTTAAAAGCTAAATTTGGAATACACGAAGTAATAACAAGTATTATGTTTAACTGGATTTCACTATATTTTTGCAATTTTATTGCGAATTCTCAAATGTTTCATAAACCTGAAAGCGACGGAACATATTCAATAAATCCTTCTGGATACACTTTGTTGATGTATGATTGGAAATTTTCGGATTATGGAGTTAAGTTTTTTAAGCAAAATCCATTTTGGGGAGATATTATATTAAAAACCGATTTTAATGTTAATTTTTTAGTGGCGGTTTTTGCATCAATTTTGATGTGGGTGTTCGTATATAGGACAAGAAAAGGTTACGAATTGCGAGTGACAGGTCTTAATCCGATTGCCGCAGAAAATGCAGGAATAAATGTAAATAAAAATATAATTTATACAATGATAATTGCAGGTGCGTTATCCGGACTTGCCGGTTCTCTTTCTATAACAGGAACATCTTCACATAATGTACATGTTTTGTCGACTTTCGAAAATAACGGTTTTAATGGACTATCCGTAGCGCTTATTGCGGGGAGTTCGCCTATAGGATGTATTTTTGCGGGATTAATGTTTAGTGCTTTTATATATGCCGGTCAAACATTGCAATTTAAAACAGGTGCTCCGT
>CAMJYS010000080.1 GCA_946410005.1 uncultured Clostridia bacterium
CCACCGAGATCTACACTCTTTCCCTACACGACGCTCTTCCGATCTTCTAAATGAACATCCTCGTTCGGTTCACCATCTGTCAAAAACAGCATTACTAAGTCTGTATCATCTTTTTTTACATACGGCGAAAATATTTTTTGGCCATTTTGATCTTCGTAACCATTTAATATTTTTTCAGCATTTACCAAAGGAGCGTAGTAATTCGTGTTTCCGACCGCCGCTAAATTATTAACACAATTTTTTATCTTTGATAAGTTTTGGCTTATATTGACAAAGCCTTTTTCATTAAACTGACTATTGTTAAATAAAATATCTTTATCAAAATCCGAATTTGTGCTGAATGTAATCATAGACACTCTATTTTCGTTATCCTCGGATAGAATATCCAAAAGATTACTAGTGTCTTTTATTACATTAGAAATCTTATCTCCCGTCATAGAGCCAGATACATCCAATATCATTATTACATCTTTGTGTCTTTGGAAATTCATTCTTACGGAGTTAACATCAAAAGTAATTCTTGCTTTATCAATATCTGTCCACTCGCCGGATTTATTTATATGCCAACTTCCTGAAACCGAATTATCCGGTTTATAATCATCAGATTGAAACGATACTGTTTTTACAGGCACTGATTGATTTTCTTCAGCGTTTACTAAATTTAATCCATTACTTAAAAAGCTTGTTGCTACAAACACAGATGCAACAAACGAATGCAAAACACGACATTCCCTCAAATTAGACCAAAACTTTCCTTTCATCTCATCACCTTACCTATCATTTTTTGTATTGATAAAAAATATAATCACTTCACCACCTTGAAATTTTTATTTATCACCTAGAATAATACCACACAAAAAAATTAAAGTAAAACATTATTTTGTAGATTTTATATAAATAAAAATATTTTTGGGCATAAAAAACACCCTTTTTCAATAAGAAAGAGAGTGTTTATATTCTTTATCAATAAAAAAATATTAGTCACTGATGTATGGTAAAAGTGCTAAATAACGTGCACGTTTAATTGCAACTGTTACTTCACGTTGATGCTTTGCGCATGTTCCTGTAACTCTTCTTGGCAAAATTTTAGCCCTTTCCGAAATAAATCGTCTAAGTTTTCCTGCATCTTTATAGTCAATGATTCCAAAATTTTTGTCAGTGCAAAAAGCACATACTTTTCTTTTTGACTTTCTGGAACCTTTTTTTCCTCTTTTATCTGCTTTTTCAGTCATCTTTCATTCCTCCTTTTTCACTATATTTTTAAATCAATCTATTAAAACGGTAAATCGTCATCTGTCTCGATTTCTTTGAAATCATCATCGCTACCACTTGAATATGGCTGATTATCTTGCGAATTATTACTTGAAAATCCGCTTGAAGGTCTATCTTCGAATTCCGAAAAATCAGATGGTGAACTTTCTTTTTTAGATTCCGCAAATTGAGCGTCTCTTGCTACGATTTCAAACGTCTTGCGTTTTACACCGTCTTTATCTTGATATGAACCGGTCTGAATTGATCCCTCAACGGCAATCATTTGACCTTTTTTAAAGTACTTACAAATGAACTCAGCTGTATTTCTCCAAGCAACTATGTCTATAAAATCAGTTTGACGTTCTTCTCCCGGTCTAGCAAACCTTCTGTTTACCGCAACAGTGAAACGTGTAACTGCTATATCGCTTGGTGTATGGCGAAGTTCCGGATCAGCTACAAGCCGTCCTGTTAAAATAACGCAATTCAGCATTATCACTCACTCCTCCCGATTACGCTGATTTTTTTACGATTATGAACCTTAAAACACCTTCAGTAATATTACTGATACGTTCTAATTCTTTTGGGAAATTTGCGTCGCTTTCAAATTGGAACAAAACATATCTGCCTTCTGGTTCTTTGTTAATCATATAAGCGAGTTTTTTCTTTCCCCAATCATTTACGTCTTTAAGTTCTGCGTTTTCTTCGATTAAACTTTTGAACTTGTTAAGAAGTTCTTCAGTTTTTTCGCCTACTTTAACAGACAAAACTAACATAAATTCATAAGAATGTTTTAAATCTGCCATGTTTCATGACACCTCCTTCTGGACATATGATCTTGAACTTTTATTCAAGATAAGGAATTAGCTCAAAATTCGAGCTTTCCTCATTTTAACATTAAAAATGATTATAGTCAATAAGTATGATTGTTTTCGGTATTATTTATTAAATTCAATCATTAAACTAAATTTATTTATTCATTTATTTGACTAAATAGGTAGAAAATCAAGCATTGAAGAAAAATATCCCGATAATACCGACGCTGATTAGTATGGAATTATTAGAAACGGCGTTCTAGAAAAAATCCCGTCTATTATAATTGAACATGCTTATATTGACAATAAAAATGATTATGACAATTTTTTATCCTCTGACGAAAAAATTAAAAAACTCGCTATTGCCGATATGAAAGGTATTGTAAATTTTTTTAAACTTAAAAAGCAAAATGCACAAAATAATTAATTTTTTAGTTTGTTTTTTGTTAAACAAAACAGTTGACAACATTCATTTTTTGTTATATAATTATACTATAGATAAAAAATTGAAAGGAAAATATATTATGAAAAACAACAACAAGACTTTAAAAAGATTAACCGCAACATTTTTAACCGCTATCAGCGTTTTTAATTTTACTGTTCCAGGAAAGGCAGAAGTGGTCAATTTTCAAGAAAACGGAAGTATTCTTTATGGGAAGGAAAACGATAAAACTATTAGTGACGAAGATCTTGAAAAAATAAGGAAAAAAATTACAACAGAGTTCGACGCTACCAAATTTGGACGAGAATATATTTATACACTTATAGATTGTAGCACATCTAATTTTATTGTAAAAAATTCTATTGGTTACGAAAGTTCAGAAAACATCGGAGAATATACTAAATACCATACCAACCAAGAATTTGTTTTTGGATATATCAGTATAAAAGATGTATACATTATATATTCAGTAAACGGAAATATAGAAAAAATTAAACATCAAATGGTTGAAGATAATAAGAGGAAATATTTTAATCAATTTGACCCAGAACATGAAAACTCCATTTTTTTAGTAATTGCTCCTGATGCAGAATGGGAAAAAATGAAGGTAGTTTATGAACAAGAAGATGTACAAAATAAATTTATTCGATTTGGAAGGATAGTTGATACTAACGAAACAGTTAATTTAACAAGAGAAGTTGGCATACCTAATACCCAAAAAACCAAAACAATCACCAGTGATGTTTCAGTAAGAAAGATAGAATTTATAGATCCGACACAACCAACAGAACCAATACAACCAATACAACCAGTAGTAGTCGATTTACAACAAAATGTTGACCAATCAGAATCAAACGGTAATTCACAAGAATTAGTCGCCCAAAACCAACCAGTAAATCAACCAAATGATGGAACGCAAACTAATTCACCGAAAACTAAAGGCAAAAAAATTCCAAAACCACTCACTATCGCAGGAATAGCTGTTGCTTGTTTGTTGGCAATACCAGTTGTCGGCACAGCAATTAAGTGGGGTATAAATAAATTTTCAAATCATAAAAAAATCCCTAAACATAATATTTAACTATAAATTTAGCCACACAATTGTGTGGCTTTTTTATTACTGATTTTTATTAAACAATATTTTTTCTAACTCGGATATCAAAAGCGGTGAGAGTGACAGCAACCAAACTATCAACCATTGAAGTGAATTCAGCGGAGCTGTTTTGAAAAAAGTCGTCAAGGTCGGCACCGACGCCGTAATTATTTCTAAAAATATGCAAAGCAACACTGACCACACTAAACTTAAATTATTTAAAATTCCTGTCACAACTAGCGATTTCCTACTCTGTACATTAAACGAATGCATAAGCTGACTGAGTCCAAGCGTTAAAAATGCCATAGTCTGACCTATAATTGGATGATATGGATCGACATCAAAAAAAGCTCTGCCGATACTATACGATAAAATACCTATTGCGGAGATCGGAAGAGCGTCGTGTAGGGAAAGAGTGTAGATCTCGGTGGTCG
>CAMJYS010000081.1 GCA_946410005.1 uncultured Clostridia bacterium
TTTTTCTTTTTCTGGTTTAGCAGATAGAATATTGAACTCTTTATAAATTTGCATGGAATCGGCAGAAATTATTTCAGTGTCTAACTTTAAAGCTAGATTTATTGACAAATCAGTTTTTCCTGATGCAGTTGGTCCGACGATACTTATAATCGATATTTTTTCATTTACCATAATTTATATTCTCCCGAACTTTTTTTCTATTGAGTTTTTAGTAAACGAAACGAAAATCGGTCTACCGTGCGGACAATAACTAACATCGGGGTTTAATATTAAGTTTTTTACAAGCTCTAAAATTTCTTCTTTCGAGCTTTCTTTTCCGGCTTTTATAGCACTCCTGCAAGCAATATTATGATAAAGCCAATCGAGTTTTTGCGTTTTTAAGTCTTTTTTGTTATTGAGGATATAGCTTGCAATTTCGGATATTATTCCCGAAACTTCCGACAAATTTATATACATCGGAACGCTCCTTACAATAACAGTTCCTTCGCCAAAGTCGTCAATCAAAAATCCTGCATCGCTAATTAATTCTTGGCTTTCAATTAACGCACTATACTCACTTTTGTCTAGCGTAACTACTATCGGCTCCAAAAGATTTTGCATATCAATCCTTTTGCTGCTTTTCTTTAATTTTTCAAACAATAATCTTTCGTGAGCAGCATGTTTATCGATTAAAATCATTTCGTTTTTGTATTCTACAATTATATAGCAGTCAAAAATTTCGCCGATTACATTTATATTTTCGTTTTCTGATTCAGAAAAAAATGTTTCGTTTTGAATTTCGCTTTTTGTAATCTCAGATTCAAATGGATTTTCAATAATAACATCTTTTGGCTTCGAAATATTTTCTTCGATTTTTTCGTTTGTATCAAAAATCTCAAAATCTAAACTTTTAACGAATTCTTCCTCTGTGTTTATTTTTTCAAAATTATTTTGAGTATTTTGGGTAATTTCTTCTGCTTTTTCTACTTCTTTTATTTCACCATTTTTAGGTTTTAAATCTATCGCAAGTTTATCGTTGGTCTTATTATCGTTAATAGCACTATTATATTTATTTTGATTTAAAACTTTATATAAAGCAGTGTCTTTAAAATGCGTTTTCGGAGTATTTATTTTCGTAATATCAAAAATATCGTTCGACGAATCGCTTACTTTTAAATTTTCTGTTTTAGCACTACTCAAAATATTCGTTTGTGACATAAGAGAAGATTTTACAGCATAATATACAGCCTCAAATACGGATTTTTCATTCGCAAATTTAATTTCTGTTTTAGTAGGGTGAACATTAACATCAACTAATTCCGGAGAGATTTTTAAATATAGCACGGCACCCGGAAATTTACCTACCATTATTGAGTTTTTAAAAGCCTCTTCCAGCGCTGTAGAAATAGCTTTGTTTTTTATATATCTTCCATTTACAAAAAAATATTGCATGCTGCGAGTTGACTTTGAAAAAACAGGTTTAGTTATAAAACCATAAACATTAATTCCGTTTAATTCATAATTCGTTTCAATTAAGCTGTTAAAAAAATCCTTTCCGCACACAGAATAAATTGCGGAACTCAATTTACCATCTCCGGATGTGCAAAGTATATTTTTACCGTCTCTAATAAATTTAAATGAAATTTCAGGATGAGAAAGTGCGAGTTTATCTAAAAGTGCTCCACAATAATTTGCTTCCGAAACATCTTTTTTTAAGAATTTCATCCTTGCAGGTGTATTAAAAAACAAATCTTTAACTATTATCGTTGTTCCGTCAGAACAGCCTATGTCTTCGAGCTTTCCCGAAACTCCACCTGTTATATAATAATGCGTTCCAATTTGTTCGTTTTTGGATTTAGTTATAACTTCAACTTTAGATACAGCACATATAGATGCTAGTGCCTCACCACGAAATCCCAGTGAATTTATATTTTTTAAATCTTCAGCCGAACGCAATTTGCTGGTGGCGTGACGCAAAAAAGCATTTCTTACATCATCTCTAAATATTCCGCTTCCGTTATCGGAGACTTTTATATATTTTATACCGCCGTTTTTTATTTCCAGTTCTATTCTGTTTGCACCGGAATCTATTGCGTTTTCGAGAAGTTCTTTAACAACCGATGCGGGATTTTCTACAACTTCACCCGCCGCAATAAGTTGAGCGGTCTGTTTATTTAATACATTTATTTTTTTCATATAAAAATCTCCTGATTAAATTTAAAAATTAATTTTTTAACAGTTAATCACAATATTTAACTAATTCATATAAAATATTAATTGCTTCAATGGGTGTTAAAACACTCACATCTATAGATTTTAATTTTTCCATTATTTTTTCTTCGTTCCCATAAGAATCTGACAATTTTAATTGAATGTTTGAATCAATATTTTTTCTGTTTTCAGGACATGCAACATACCTATTATCAGATTCAATTTCTTTCAATATGGTTTTGGCTCTTGAAATAATAGAATCTGGAATTCCGGACAATTTTGCAACCTCTATTCCGTAACTGTCATCGGCAGCACCGGGAACTATTCTCCTTAAAAAAGTAATATCATCGCCATGCTTTTTTACAGCTATATTATAATTTTTTATATTGTCAAAATCGTCAACCATAGAAGTTAATTCATGGTAATGTGTAGCAAAAAGCGTCTTTGCGCCCAGTCTTTTATTGTCAGATACATACTCAAGAACCGCTTTAGCTATACTCATACCGTCAAATGTAGACGTCCCTCTGCCTATTTCATCTAAAATAAGCAAGCTTTTTTTGGTTGCATTTTTTAAAATATCTGCAACTTCATTCATTTCAAGCATAAATGTGGACTGCCCGGAAGCTAAATCATCAGAAGCCCCTATCCTTGTAAAAATACTGTCCACAACTCCGATTTCAGCTTTATTGGCAGGTACGAAACTCCCGATTTGAGCCATTAAGACTATTATTGCAGTTTGACGCATATAAGTGGACTTTCCGGCCATGTTCGGGCCTGTTATTATCGAAACCATGTTTTCAGAATTATTTAAATTGGCATTATTTGGAACAAATGGTGCATCTTTTAGCAACGATTCAACAACAGGGTGCCTTCCCTCTTTTATTAAAATTTTATCACCATTATTTATTTCCGGTTTAACATAATTGTTTTTAAATGCAACTTCCGCCAAAGACCTTATTATATCTAATTTCGCTATGGTGTTAGCTGATTTTACAACTTTAGGTAATTCTTTAGCTACTTGCAAACGAACTTTTTCAAAAATTTGATATTCTACCTCTTGCACTTTATCTCTTGCATATAAAATTCTTGATTCTAAATTTTTTAATTCTTCTGTTATAAATCTTTCGCAATTTGTAAGTGTCTGTTTTCTTATATAATTTTGTGGAACTTTATTTTTGGACGAATTCGAAACTTCAATGTAGTATCCAAAGACTCGATTATAACCTATTTTTAATTTTGGTATTCCTGTAGATTCACGTTCCCTTTTTTCTATTTCCGCAACAACTATTTTACCGCCATTCATATCTTTATGTAAATTATCGACTTCTTCGCTGTATCCCGGTTTTATTATTCCGCCCTCTTTTATCAAAAACGGCGGTTCATCTACAATAGCATTTTCAATAAGTTCATGAGTTTCTTCAAGCGTCTCTATATTGTTATATAAATTTATAAGATATTTAGAATTTGCACTTTGAAGAATATTTTTTATTTTGGGTAATTTAGAAAGTGCCGAAGAAAGTGATTTTAAATCTCTACCGTTTGCCGAACCATAAGTTATTTTTGTCATTATTCGTTCCATATCGTGAATACCGACAAGGCATTCTTCAATGGCGTCTCTAAGAATAATATCTTTATACAACTCGTCCACTGCATCTTGTCTGAATTTAATGCGTTTAACATTTATAAGAGATCGGAAGAGCGTCGTGTAGGGAAAGAGTGTAGATCTCGGTG
>CAMJYS010000082.1 GCA_946410005.1 uncultured Clostridia bacterium
AGATTGATACGTGTGACTGGAGTTCAGACGTGTGCTCTTCCGATCTCAAGTCAAAAATAAGATTCGTTTTATCTCTTAGCGATTTTACCACATCTGCCCCAAAAGAAATATTCGGAACAAAATGTCCGTCCATTATGTCTAAATGTACCATATCGGCAGTTTCTATACGCTTGATTTCGTCAGATAATTTCGAAAAATCACTTGCTAAAATTGATGGCGATACTTTCAAAAATACTCACTCCTATAAATTATCATAACATGTATAAACAATTTTGTTATTTTTTATCAAAAAACGCCTTATTTAAATTTAATATTTATATTTTTGAAGTTTTTTTAATTTAATTTTATCAATTTTTCCGTACTCCATTGTATAAACTTTTGAATTTGAACTAATCATAGCTTTTTTTACATTAGCGTTTATGTTCAAATATCCCGTTATATTACCGCTAGAATTAAGAACTATTAATTTATTTTTTGATAATCCTACTGTCCTTGAATTATTATGAGAAAGTCCTATAAAATTTTCTTTGCTTTCAATTCTAAATAATTGCTTACCATCTGGATTCAGCATTAGTATTTCATCGTCATTTGAATCATTAACTGAAGATGATAAGCAACAGCAAATGCCGTTTTCGGGATTGTAGTCAAAGAATTTTAGTATTTTATTTTTATAAAAAACTTTTTTTACGTTTCCTGATTTAATATTTATAAATGCCGTATATTTATCGCCAATAGCAATTATATTACCATTTGAAGTATACCTTATCTGAGTAACCATATTGTCATTCAAATCATATTCCGCCTTAGGCGATAAAGACTTAAAATTTAGAAGATATACTCTTGAACTTACAGTTTCGTCTATACAAGATATTGTCGAAATTACAGCATTTTTTCCAAATGTATCTATAGCTACATCTGTCAAATAATATTCCGAAAAAAAATATCTGTATTTTTCGGAATTGTTTTTTTCATAAACAATTATTTCGGATAAATGACTTGTAGACTCTTGAGCAATTATATATGAACCGACATCCGAAATATCACATGAAATAATTTTTTTTTCACTTTCTCCTGAATAAATATTTTTGGCAACACTTTCAATTCGATATCTTTTTCCGCCACGGTCGAATATTATACCCCGTATACCGCCAAGCCTTAAACTTGGATTGCTAAAATTATGATTTTCGCTTCTGACAATATTTCCGGATTTATTTAAAATATTTATTGTACCATCGCTCAAAACTATAATATTATCATCAAAAAATTTAAAATTTTCACAAAAAATTTTATTTCCTCCGATATCGCAAGGAAAATTATTACCGAACTTTGTTGAAATTATACGACCTTGAACCCATAAAATAAAATTTTCGGGATAAAAATTAACCCTATTTACCCAAATAGTCAAAATCAAAAAATTGCAAATCAAAATCCCGAAAATGTATTTGAAATTTAAAAATAATTCTTTATGATTTTTTCTAAAACTTTTAAATTTAGCTATAAAGCTCAAAATATAATCTTTCATTTTGTAAGCGTCTAACTTCATATTTTTACCTCTTTATTTTTCAAACTCCGTTTCGTCATAAAAAACCTTATTAAGATATAATCCGCAAGGTGGCGCCGTTGGGCCTGCTTTGGACCTATCTTGTGCGTTTATTATACCCAAAATATCTTCTTTTTTTATTTTGCCTTGTGCAACTCTTAAAAGTGTTCCGACCATTATCCTAACCATATTATATAAAAATCCGTCTGCACTGACTTTTATTTCTATCATATCATTTTTTCTGGTAACTTTAAAATCATAAATCGTTCTTTCCATATTTTCCGTATCTCGATTATCAAGCGTAGCAAATGAAGTGAAATCGTGTTTTCCGATAAATTTTTTTGCGGATTCATCTAAAATTTTTTCATCTAATTTATACCAGTAGTGAAGCACCATTCCGTCCAAAAAGGGATTTCTTATACGATTATTCCAAATTTTATAGATATACTCTTTCCCTTTGCAAGAATACCTTGCATGGAAATTTTTCGAAACTTCTTTACACTCTATAACCGAAATATCGTTCGGCAAAAAGTGATTAAGAGCATAAATTAAATTTTCGCAGTTTATTCTAGAATTCGTTTTAAAATTAAGAACATACATATTTGCGTGAACTCCGGTATCAGTCCTACTGCAACCCTTTATGCAAACAGTTTCGTTTATTATTTTTTCTAATGCGGTTTGAAAAACTTCTTGAACTGTTACCGCATTTTTTTGAACTTGCCAACCGTGATATTTGTTTCCGTTATAAGAAATCGCAATAAAAATATTTCTTTTTTTATCGTTTTCCAAATTATTTACATCTAAAAATTTATAGTCAGATCGCACACTATCACCCCTATTGACATCAATATCATAAGACCTGCAAATAACACATCGCTTCTAGTTAAACTCGGATTTTTAAATCTTGTCCGTTTTGAATTAATATCATAACACCTAGACTCCATGGACTCTGCTAAAAAATCAGCTTTTTTGAATGCAGAAATAAAAAGCGGTACTAAAATATTTGAATAAGCTTTTATTTTTTTAAAAATATTTTTGCTTTTAAATTCAGCTCCTCTCGACGCTTGAGAAACTATAATTTTATTTGCTTCTTCAAATAAAATTGGCAAAAATCTCAAAGAAATTGTCATCGTTAAAGAAAGTTCCTGAACATTAATTCCGATATATTTAAAAGGCGTCATTATTTTTTCTAACGAAAAAGATATATTTTGCGGCGAAGTTGTAAACGAAATAAGTGTTCCTGACAGTGCTAAAACTAAAATTCTAAAAAACATAACAGTGCTATTTTTAAAAAAATCAAATTTTATATTATTGTGAAGCATCATTCTAGATTGAAATTCAAAAATAATATTAATAATGGACGCTACAAACGCCATAATTATAATTGGTTTTATGCTTTTAAAATATGTTTTCATTGGTATTCTTGAAAGTTTCATCAAAAATAAAACTAAAAAAATCATCATAAAAAAACAAAACCATTTTTTTACGAAAAATACTGTAAAAAAAATCAAAAATGAAACTATTAATTTTATTCTTGGGTCGAGATTATGCACAAAAGAATCGCCTGGCAAAAACTTGCCGAATGATATATTTTTTTTCATAAAATTTATTTACCTTTTATAATTTAAAAAATTCAGAATTTCGTCGATAAAATCTTGCGGATTAAAAATTTCGCTTGAAAAATCATATCCGTTTTTATTTATTATATTTTTTAGCTTCAGCAAATCAGGAATATCTATATCAGCTTCTTTCAAAGCTTTTTCATCTTCAAAAAATTTTTTGGTATCACCATAAAAAATTTGATTTCCGTTATTTAAAGCCAAAACTTTATTGCATACACTTAAAACTTCTTGCATATTGTGAGAAATAAAAAATATTATGCCGTTTTGCGAATTTTTGTATTCTTTTATCGACTTCAATAAATTATTTTTAGTTTTAAAATCCAAAGCGGCAGTAGGCTCGTCTAAAAGCAAAATTTTTGGCTTAGAAACTAAAACTCCGGCTATTGCGCATTTTCTTTTTTCTCCGCCTGAAAGTTCAAAAACAGACTTATGTAAAATATTTTTATCTATTAAAAGCAAATCCGAGATTTCATTTACAGCAATTTTTATTTCTTCATTTGATTTTCCTAAATTTTTAAGTCCAAAAGATATATCATCAAAAACAGTTGATGCGAAAAGTTGTTCTTCGGGATAC
>CAMJYS010000083.1 GCA_946410005.1 uncultured Clostridia bacterium
CGAAAGATTTTCGATAAATCGTATCTAATTTTTTGTCGTAATACCCAATACAATCCGCAGGGTATACATAAATTTTATTTTCGTTTGAAGTTTCATAACAAAAATCGATAATGCGTTTTACATCAGATGGTTCTATAACCCAATCCGGATGTTTCTCTAAATTTCCCATAGGCAAACCGATTTGCAATTGCCATGCTTCAACTTTGCAGTCTAGAAGAACTTTGTATATTTCGCTAAGTTTATCGATGTTTTTCTTGGTTATAGTAGTTATACAAGCGGTTGAAATTCCAGCGGTTTGTAGTTTTTTTAGAGCATTAGTTGCGTGTTCAAACGCTCCGTCTTTTCGTATAAAATCGTGTAAATCTTTTGTACCATCTAAACTTATAGCTATTCTAAGACTTGATATCTTTTTTAGTTTTTCTATCATAGCATCGTCTATTAGCCAGCCGTTTGTTATGATATTTACTCCTATGCCATAACTTTCTAGTTTATATGCAATTTCAAATATATCTTTTCTGGTTAAGGGTTCGCCGCCCGAAAGATTTACCCAACCTAAATTCATATCCTTGCACATATCAACAAATTTTAGAGCTTCTTCTGTTGTTAATTCATCGGGCAAAGAATGTTCGCAAGATGACCCACAATGTTTACAACGCATATTGCAAGCCATTGTTATTTCCCAAACACAAGTTATGGGATATTCTAACTTTAACATTATATTTTTTTACTCTCCTTTTTCTTTCTTATTGTCAGGATTTATAGAATTTTGTACATCTTCCTCGATTTTTTTGGGGTCCGGATTTATCTGAGGTCTAGGTATGACAATATTAGGTTTTATAGGTTTGGGCGGTGCAACGTATTTTATAATCATATGTTTTGGCGTTATTCCATATGCTACTATCAAATTGTTTGCCGGAACGCCACTATTTTTTCCTCCGTAAACATTTTCGATTTTTTCGGATTCTAATTTTTCTATTGTTCTTTTGTTGTCAGAATTGTTATTTTTAGACATAAAAACAAATCCTTTCTATTTATTTTCATATATAATTGTAATGTGTGTGGGAAAGTTTGTAAAGGGTGTTTTTTTAATATATACAAAAAATTATATATTAAACACAAAATAACACTTGAAAATAAAAAATAGTTGTGAGAAAATGTGATAAATGATACTTCGTTTAGAAAGGACTGTGAATTTATGGTTGATTTTCGGAATATTTTTAACGGAGCAGGAAAAAAGAAATTAATTGTATTTTCTCTAGCTTTAGCGGCAACTTGTGTTGCTTTTTCTGTTGCAAAAGGTAATGATGAATCTTTGGATACGTTAAGTTCTAATAGTAATCCTTCAACAGCCGAGCAGAAATTAACAAGTGAAGAAATAGATAAAATTATTGAAGATTTGAAAGTTTCGGGAAACGTTGACAATATAATCGATAAATTAAATGAATATCTTATTCGTGCAAGATTAGCCGAAAATGATGCTTTGGCAGAATATTTAGAAAAAAAGATAGAATATTATACATCTTTGAAACAAACGGAAACTCTTAAAGGAGAAATAGAGGCATTAAAAAAGAAAAATTCAAATGTTTCAGATGTTGATGAACAAGTTTCTAAAATAATGTCTTCTGATATGATTCTTTCCGACCTTGAAGGCGCACTTTCAAGTGAAGCTATGTCAATAGTATATTCTTTGGGAGAAGATAACATAAAAAAGCTTCAAGATCTTTTGGTGGAAGTTGAAGGCATGATGAATATCAAAGATACTTCTTCTCTTACAGTTCAGCAAAGAAGTTTACTAGATGTTTTGTTTTTGAGCAAAGCTATCGAAGATGAATTAGTTTCTAACGAAAGACTAGACGAAGCTAAAAATGTACTTTCAGTAGCAGTTACGATTTTAGAATCTTACGAAAAGCAAAAATATGGAACGAGTGAATATGATAATTTAGTTGAAGGATCAGATAATTTTTCTAAAACAGGGAATAAATCTTCATCGATTTTACCGGAGCAAATTGTATTTTTTAATGGGTATTTTAATATAAAGCATGCACCAATAATGTATGATGGACATATTCTTCTTGCGCTTGATGACCTTTTTCAATATATAGATTCAGACATAGAGTATATGTACAATAACCCGACTATGGTCATAAAATCGCCTAATAAAATATTAGAGCTTGTTTGTGGTGAAAGCACAGCATATATAGATGATAAACCACAAAGTATGCCGGTTCCTGTTTTATCATTTAATAATGTTCAATATGTGCCTGTAGAATCTTTTGCAGAAGCGTATGATATATCTTATAAATTCTTGCCTGATAGCGATTGTATAATTTTATATGATAATTTAGTTCAACTTGAAAACAGTTCTGTTCCCAATCAACTTAATAAAGGATAATTTTACGGAGGAATATTAATGTCAAAATATACGATTATTTCAGATATAGGAAAGGGAATTTTAGCACTTCTTAGAGATAAACTTGTTCCGGATCCTGTTGATAAGGCTGAAAGCATAGGTATTTGTGATCCGAAAGAAAGAGGAGGATATATTGTAGGAATTCATCCTTATGATATAAAGGAAGATACAAGCGGAACGGCTAATGAATCTAAAACTTTGCCGGATGGTAGTGTACAAGATCCTCCGGCTATGATAGAGCTTTACTATGTAATTTCCGTAAGCAGTAAAGCAGAAATTGAATATAAAGCTTTAGATGAAGCAAAAATTATAGGGAA
The DNA here is from genome assembly GCA_946410005.1 of uncultured Clostridia bacterium. Taxonomy (GTDB): domain Bacteria; phylum Bacillota; class Clostridia; order Oscillospirales; family Acutalibacteraceae; genus UMGS1491. The sequence continues at coordinate 2,728 of CAMJYS010000083.1, forward strand.
GATAATACAAATTTTGAAAGACAATCCTACGATTCCGGCAAGATATATGCCAAATAATTTAGATATGTCAATAGATAATGTTCCTGTCAGTATGTTGCCGCTTAATATGGAAGAAAAAGTGAAAGTATGGACTATGTTCGGCGAATCATATAAATTATCTGTATTTTATGTTGTTGGGCCTGTTGCGATAGATTCAGAAAATATTCATAAACCGAAGAAACGTGTTGAAGAAGTTTACATTGGTACAAGCCAGTTTGAGAGAAAAAAAGAGCTTAAGTTTGAAACATTTATTAAGGAAGAAGATATTGACGATGAATATACTCACCGTCCGGACGAAGATGAAGACGAAGATGAGGAATCTGACGATTACGGCAGTGATGACGAATCAGGAGATGATTCTGACGAAGATTTAAGCAGTGATGAAGATACTGATTCTGAGGATAGCAATGAGGAATCCGAACTTGGTGATGATTCAGAAAGTGATGAAGATAGTCTTGATTCCGAAAGTGGTAGTGAAGAGTCTGAACTTGGAGAAGAAATCGGAAGTGATTCAGAAGACAACGTAAGTGATGACGATTCAGATATAACTTTCGAAGACGGCGAATAAATATAATTTTTTACGGGGGTAATAATTAATGGGATTGTTTAGTAATGCGGAAAAGAGTTTTATTGAAAAAATAAACTCTAAAGAAAAAGAGTTCAATAAGTTGTGTGATGAATTTGACGGATTGTGTAAATTAAAATATGATACATGGGAAACCGAAAAAGGGGTTGTTAGAGAGCTAAAAGAAAAAATCGTAAATAGTGAAATTATTTTTAGTTCCGATGAATGTATTTCAAATATCGAAAAATATGCTAAAGATTATAAGATTACAAACTCTAATTTTTATAAAATATATATGGGATGTGTAAAATCTATATGTATAAAACAGTTAAAAGGTTTAAATTTTGGTCAT
>CAMJYS010000084.1 GCA_946410005.1 uncultured Clostridia bacterium
GCTCCGTATTTTTGTCTTAATGTGCAAAGTAACGTAGGAATAAGTTGCAAAGAAGAAGTATTTATTACAATAAACATTATCATGGAGTTTGTAGCGGTAGTTTTATCCGCAATATTTGATTTTTGCAGTTCTTTCATAGCTTTTATTCCAAAAGGTGTGGCGGCATTTCCGAGTCCTAATAAATTTGCTGCAATATTCATACAAATAGCATTAGAGGATTTTCCGTCAGATTTAATTTCCGGAAAAATTATTTTTATTATTGGAGATAAGCATTTTGACAAAAAGTTTGTGATGCCGGATTTTTCTGCTATTTTCATTATTCCGGTCCAAAATGCCATCATTCCAATTATTGATATTATAAATTTTACGCTTTCAGATGTACCGGAAATAATAGCGTTCGAAAGGCTATTCACTTTTCCTGTTAAAAACGCACAAAAAATACTGACTAAAATCATCACTGCCCAAATGTAGTTTAAAATATAATTCGCCTCGCTTAATTTTTAAATTCATTAATATTATGTATATGTATTAAAATCAATGAATATTATATGTAAATAACAAAATATCAATATAATATTGTTTGTTTTCATTTATTTTTATACTTCGGCATAGTTCTTCAATAAAGTATATATATTGACAATAATTTGCAAAATTGTAAAAATAAAAGAAGAAGTATTATATTTCAGAAATTATTGCAAAGAATATAAATTGTGGAGATTTTTTACTTTATAAACGTTTGCAATAATTGAGTATATTTTAGGAGGGAATAAATTTTGAAATCTACCGGTATAGTGAGAAAAGTGGACGAATTGGGAAGAATTGTAATCCCGATGGAAATTCGCAAAAATTTTGATATCAGTCCGAAAGATTCACTTGAAATTTATGTTGAGGAAGACAATATAATTTTGAGGAAATATGAGGTTAAGTACCAATGTGCGATTTGTGGTAACAGCGAAGCTAAAATCGATATAAAAGGCAAAAGTATTTGTGAAGAATGCTTGAGTGAATTAACAAATAAATAATGTTTAAGTGAATGTTTATATATGATATCGCTTGAATAAATATTAAATATCTTGTATAGTACATCTATATGAGATATTTTTATATATACATCAAATATAAAGTATTAAGAGGGAATTTTTGTGAACTATTATAAGAATAAGAAAAGTGTTAGAGATATTGCAGTAAACGGAAAAATTGTATTTTTACGTTGCGATTTTAATGTTCCGATAGATAATCTCGGGAAAATTACCGATAGCAAACGCATAGACGAATCTTTTAAAACCATAAATTATCTTTTAAAAAATGGCGCAAAGCTTATTTTATGCTCTCATTTAGGAAGACCAAAAGGAACAGTGAATCCAAAACTTTCACTATCTCCGGTTGCGGAATATATATCTGATATTTTAGGTGAAACAGTAGGTTTTTCTACCGATTCCGTTGGAGATAACGCTAAAGAAATTGTAAAAAAACTTAAAGCGGGAGAATTTAGAATTTGTCTGTTAGAAAATATACGATTTGAACCCGAAGAAGAGCAAAACGATACAGATTTTGCCAAAAAATTAGCAAGCTATGCGGATGTCTATATAAATGATGCTTTCGGGACTTGTCATCGTTCGCACGCTTCAACAGAAGCCATAACGCATTTTCTTCCGTCAGCATATGGTTTTTTAGTTGAAAAAGAAATTTTATCTGTAAGCAGTGCACTTGAAAATCCCGAAAGACCGGTTATGGCGATTTTAGGTGGGGCGAAAGTTTCTGATAAAATAAGCTTAATAGAAAGTCTTTTGGATAAAGTCGATATTTTAGCTGTTGGCGGAGGAATGACGTACACTTTTATAAACGCTTTGGGTTATAAAGTCGGCGATTCGATTTGCGAGAGCGACAAAATAAGTTTTGCGAAAGACTTAATGGCTAAAGCAACAGAAAAAGGCGTAAAGTTTTTAGTGCCGGTAGATTTAAAAGTCGCTGATGAATATAGCGAAAATGCGAATTTTAAAATTGTCGGAGCGGATAAAATTCCGGACAGCTGGATGGGACTTGATATAGGTCCTAAAACGACAGAAATATTTTCGGAAGAAATAAGTAAAGCCAAGACAATAATCTGGAATGGTCCCGTCGGAGTTTTTGAGTGGGATAATTTTTCAAGCGGCACAAAACATGTAGCACAGGCGGTATCCTCAAGCGGAGCGATTTCGTTGATAGGCGGAGGAGATTCAGCAGCAGCAGTTCGTAAGTTTGGATTAGAGGAAAAAGTTACGCATATTTCAACAGGCGGCGGAGCATTTTTAGAATACTTAGAAAAAGGTAGCTTGCCGTGTCTTGACTCTTTGAGCGAGAAATAAATTTTTATTCAAGGAGAATTTGCTTGTGAATTTTGAAAAAATTTCCGTAATTGTGCCGATTTTAAACGAAGAATTGTATATAGAAAATTGTTTGGAATCACTTTTGGCACAAGATTATCCGAAAGATTATTTAGAAATAATACTTGTCGATGGTATGTCGACCGATAAAACTTTAGAAATAATAAATAGATATATAGAAAAGTATCCGTTTATAAAACTTTTGAAAAACGAGAAAAAAATAATCCCTTGTGCGCTTAATTTAGGAATTAAAAACGCAAGCGGAGATTATATCGTTCGTATGGATGCCCATGCTTTTTACGAAAAAGATTATATTTCTAAAAGTATAGAGTATTTGATAAAAACCGGAGCGGATAACGTTGGCGGTCCGACAAGAGTAGAAGGAAAAACGTTTGTTCAAAAAGTAGTTGCAGCGGCATACAGTTCGCCTTTTGCACTTGGAGGGAGTAAACATTATGATGAAAATTTTGAAGGCAAAGTAGATACTGTTTCGTGGGGAACTTTTAAAAAGCAATTTTTAATAGATATCGGAATGTATGATGAAAGACTTCCAAAAAGTGAAGACGATGACTTGAATTATAGAATTAATAAAAGCGGCGGAAAAGTTTTTGTAACGCCGAAAATAAAAAGCACATATTATCCGCAAAATAAGTTTACGGGTCTTTTTAAGCAATATTTTAACTATGGACTTTGGAAAGTTGCCGGAATAAAAAAACATAAAAAACCGGCAAGATTAGCGCACTTAGTGCCGATGATGTTTGTTTTATTTCTAGTTGTTTTTGGAGTTGTTTCGATTTTTAATTTAGCTGTTAGAAGTTTATTTTTAGCGGTAATGAGTTTATATTTTGCTCTGGATTTTTACTTTTCGTTTAAAAATAAAAAGGCAATAAATTTTAGCATGAAATGTTATTTATTGCTCGCACATATCGTAATTCATGTTGCATATGGATTGGGGTTTTGGGCGGGAATATTCAAATTTTCAGATATAGACTTTGATTGAAATTTTGAGGTGTGTTTAAAAATGGGAAAAGAAAAATTTGTTAATTTAAGTCAAGAAGATTTAAGAAATTTACAAATGAAAAGTTTAGAAATTTTGATATATTTCAAAAATTTTTGTGAAGACCATAATCTTAAATTTTACTTGTGCGGAGGATGTTGCATAGGAGCTATTCGCCATAAAGGTTTTATACCGTGGGACGACGACATCGACGTGTTTATGCCAAGAAAAGATTACGAAAAGCTTTTTGAAATTTGGGACAGATCGGAAGAGCACACGTCTGAACTCCAGTCACACGTATCAATCT
>CAMJYS010000085.1 GCA_946410005.1 uncultured Clostridia bacterium
CCACCGAGATCTACACTCTTTCCCTACACGACGCTCTTCCGATCTCGTTGCCGGACTCTAAAATATCTACAATTTTTTCAAGCCTTTCAATTGATTCCTCGAAATCAAGTTTACGTTTTGCCATTAAAAAATTCACTCCTTTGATATTTTTTGAACATTTACAAGATTACATTCCAAAACGCCGTCAGATAAAACTATTTTAACTTTGGCGTTTTCAGGAATTTTATCTACACTTTTTAAATTTTTGCCTTTGTTATCAAAAATAACAGAATATCCTCGTTTTAAAATTAGCTCCTGCGAATATGCGTCCAAAACTTTTTTGAATTTATCTAATTTAAGCCGCTTTTTCTCTAAATAATTTTTACAAAAAACATCAAGCCGACTTTTTAAATTATTTATTTTATCCGATTGAAAATTCAAAAAATTAGCTATATTTTTCTTGTTTAGATTAAGTTTTAAATTATATAAATTATTTTCTTTAAAGTTTATAAAAGCTTTTAGTGAAACAAAAATTTTGCTACGGAAATTTTTTAAATCTTCTTTTAAATTGTTTATATCGGGTACGGAAATTTCAGCTGCAACAGATGGGGTGGATGCACGCTTGTCCGCAGCAAAGTCGCAAATTGTAACGTCTGTTTCGTGACCTACGGCGGAAATAATAGGTATAGAAGATGCAAAAATTGCTCTTGCGACTTCTTCTTTATTAAAAGCCCATAAATCCTCGATTGACCCTCCGCCACGACCTATTATTATAACATCTACATTTTGATTAACATTAAAGTAATTTATACCGTTTACAATTTGTTCGGAAGATTTTTCGCCCTGTACGTTTACCGGATAAAGCGATATTTCGCAAATCGGGTATCGCCTTGAAATAACATTTTTTATGTCGTGAATAACTGCACCTGTTTTGGAAGTTATAACTCCGATTTTTTTCGGATATTTCGGAATAGCTTTTTTAAATTTTTCGTCAAATATTCCTTCGGCTAAAAGTCTGCTTTTTAATTTTTCGTAAGCTAAATGTACGGCGCCTACGCCGTAGGGATTTATTTGTTGCACGTAAATTTGATATTGTCCACTAATTTCATAGCAAGAAACCTTTCCCTTGACCATTACACTTATACCGTCTTTTATATCAAATGAAATATTTTTTGCATTGCTTGAAAACATAACCGCATGTATTATAGATTTCTCATCTTTTAGCGAAAAATACAGATGTCCGGAAGTTGCGACTCTGAAATTGGATATTTCACCGACAACAAAAATATTTTTTAAATTTTCATCGCACTCAAAACAGGCTTTGATATATGAGTTTAATTGAGATACGGTAATTATTGATGTTTTCATAGTTTATTCACCGATTAAATTCAAATCTTTAGCAACAGAACCAAGCATTCCGTTTATGTACGATGCTTCCTTTTTAGTGCTGTATTTTTTAGCTAATTCAACAGCTTCGTTTATTGAAACACCGACCGGAATGTCATCACAAAATAAGATTTCAAAAATAGCCATTCTCAAAATAGAAATAGATGTTTTTGATATTCTTTCTTTTGTCCAACCGTTTAAATTTTTTTCTATATGACTATCAATTGTTTCTAAATTTTCTAAAACTCCTTTGAATATCTGCTCCGAAAATTCACTAATTTTTTCTTCTCTTATATCTTTTGCGTTTAAAATTATTTCATCAGTGTTTTGCAAATCAAATGTGTTTTCAAATAAAAAGCATAATGCTTGTTCACGTGATTTACGCCTGTTCATAAAATTCTCCATTCTAAAAAATAATTGATTTACATGATTTAATGATATTTTATTTTTAACCGCTAATCAAGGCGTACGTTCACGAAATGTTCGCCACATACCCAACCTTTGAAATTATGTATTGAAAACTTAACAGGCATTTGCATGGAAGTTGTAACGTCGGTTTTTTCGTAAAAGTCTATTTCAGCGGTTATGTCGGAAGATTTTATATTATTTATTTCATTTGCGGGAGCTATAATTTTTACATTTATAGTATTGTCGTAAACACTTGCTTTTTTGCCAATTGGGACATTTTTGAAAGATATTTTGTTAATAGTTATATTTTTTTCCTTGAATTGAGATAAGTCAAAATTTATTTTTGCGGTGTATACACCGGTCAAGCTTTTGCAATTTTGCGGTAGATTTATAGGTAATTCAAAGTTGCTGTTTTGTAAACTTACGTCGTTTAAATTTATTTTATCGAGATTTATTGTTTTTAAATTTTTAATAGTATCTTCGGGACCTGCTATTTCTAATTTTGCCGGTGAAACATTTACTAAAGATTTTGATAAATCAAAATTATACGGTACATTTTCGAAATTGGCTATAACAGATACCTCTTTTTTAGCTAGGATGGGTATATTTACTTCTACTTCTTTTATGCTTGTCGATATAGTTTCGCTCATGATTTTTTTGTCATAAGCATCGTACAAATCTATTGGCAATTTTAAAGAAATAGTGGAATCTGTTTTTCCGGGTAAATTGGCACTAACCTTGACTTTTTTTACTTTGGAAATTTCAGATTCTGGTCCCGACAAAGTCACTTTTTGTTCCGATAAAGCCGTCGTTCCAACATAAAAATTAGATTTTGGCGTAAAATTTATTTCCGGCTCGATCGTAAATTCAGCTTCTCTATATCTATCCACCATTACAGTTACAACTGACGGTTTAACGTCCGAAACAATTTCGTAATTTTGAAACGCTCCTACTCTTTCTATCTTTTTCGCAGATAATTCAAGCGTATAATTCCCTGGACTTGTTATCGTACTTGCGGATTGAGGTGTGAAAACTTGTATATCATTTTTGGTTACTTGTCCGACTACAAATCTGCTTCCCGATATTTCAACGCTAGCTGATATATCTTTTCCTTTAAAAATTTGCAAACCATCTTCAACTGCAGCGTCAGAAAGTGCTATATTTACAGGTATATCGTTGATTGTTATCGGAGTGCTTTGTGTATCGCTAAACGACATTACTACCCAAATTATTATCGAACTTGCAACAGAAAAAAGTGCGACAAATCTATTATCGTAAAAAAGTTTATTTAATTTTATTTTTTTTAATACTTTATTTATTTTAAATTTATTAAAATTCATAATTTTTATTCTCTTTCTCGATAATTATATCTTTGAATTATTAATCAGCAAATTTTCGAGGTCTTTTTCAAATAATTTCATATCGGTATAAGTTTTTAAAACACCATTTAATGCAATGGATATATTTCCTGTTTCTTCCGAAACAACAATTGCAGCAGCATCTGAATTTTCACTTATTCCGACAGCGGCCCTGTGTCTTGTACCTAAGCTTTTGCTTAAGCTGTTATTTTTTGTAAGCGGTAAAATACAACCTCCCGCATAAAGTATTCCTTGCCTTACTATTAGCGCACCGTCATGGAGAGGTGCTTTATTGAAAAAAATATTGCATATAAGCGTGACGGACGGTTGTGATTTTATAATAGTCCCCGTGTCGATTATATCTCCGAGCTTTGTTTTTCTTTCCAAAACGATAAGTGCTCCGGTTTTATCGTTGCTTAGTTCCGAAACCGCATTCGAAATTACTTTTATCAAATTTCTTTGTGCGTCAATATCACTCATGTCTTCTTTAACTATGTACTGTAATAATTTGCGGTCTTTTAAAAC
>CAMJYS010000086.1 GCA_946410005.1 uncultured Clostridia bacterium
ACCGAGATCTACACTCTTTCCCTACACGACGCTCTTCCGATCTAAAACATACAAGAAAAACGGTAGCGGGTCTCCATTTGTGACACGTAATAAAAAAATAGACATGCGAACGTTGTCTATCTGGGACCAGATGCAGGTCTTCATGACAGAACTATGTCATTGATATATCAAAAACGTATAGAAAGGAGAACGGATGGACTTCTATTTAATAGCAACTAAAAGAAGTAAGGATATGACAATTGAAGTCTATCCTAAATTTATAGTCAATCGTACTAACGATTTGATGATAAGAGGCGGCGATTTTTATGCCGTTTGGAACGAGCAAGAACAATTATGGTCTACAGACGAAAACGTTCTATTGAATCTGATTGACAATGACGTAAAACAGTATGCAACTAAATTGCAAGAGGAGAAACCTGACGTTACGGTCATTCCAAAATTTCTTTGGGATTCAGAATCAGGTCTCATAGATAAATGGCATAAATATTGCCAGAAGCATCTTAGAGACAACTATGTACAATTAGATGATAAAATAACTTTCGCAGACCAGCATCCTAAAAAAGAAGATTATGTATCCAAAAAACTATCATATACGTTAAATGATGGTCCTACAGATGCATGGGATGAACTTGTCGGTACTTTATATTCTTCGACAGAAAAAGAAAAGATAGAATGGGCCATAGGTTCAATCGTAACCGGAGATTCAGTAAACATACAGAAATTTCTCGTGTTTTACGGTTCTGCTGGTACTGGTAAGTCAACAGTACTTAATATTATCCAGAAGTTGTTCGAAGGATATTATTCTGTATTTGACGCCAAGGCATTAGGTTCATCTAACAACTCTTTTGCTCTTGAACCATTTAAGTGTAATCCGTTGGTTGGTATACAACATGATGGTGATTTGTCTAGAATCGAAGATAACACTAGACTAAACAGTCTTGTATCACACGAGATGATGACTGTGAATGAGAAGTATAAGTCGTTGTACAGCAATCGGTACCGGTGTTTCTTATTCATGGGAACCAACAAACCCGTTAAGATAACCGACTCACGTTCTGGTATAATCAGACGATTGATAGACGTTTCACCGACTGGTAAGAAGGTAAGCCAGCAGAAATACAATACTCTGACTAAAAAGATAGACTTTGAACTTGGAGCAATTGCGAATAAGTGTAAGAACGTCTATTTGAGTAATCCGACAAAATATGATAAATACGTTCCAGTTATAATGTTGAACGCTAGTAATGACTTTTATAATTTTGTATTAGATTCGTATAACAAATTTATGGAAAATAACGGCGTTCCTCTTAAAGTCGCGTGGGAAATGTATAAGAACTACTGCGATGAAGCAAAAGTCCAATATCCGTTTTCGATGCGAATATTCAGAGAAGAATTGAGAAATTACTTCGAAGAGTATCACGAACGTTATATTTTGGAAGATGGGACACGAGCTAGGAGTTATTATCATGGTTTTAAGGATTTGAATTTATCGGAAGAATCTCAATGCGAAAGCGACAATCGTGCGGACAATGGATGGCTTTCTATGAAATCTCAACCGTCTGTTCTGGATGATATTTTAAAAGACCAACCAGCGCAGTACGCAAATAACGATGGACTTCCGTATAAAAAATGGGATTCAGTTAAAACCACGTTATCATCTATTGATACATCTATATTGCACTATGTTAAAGTACCGCTTAATCATATAGTTATAGACTTCGACTTGAAAGACAATGGCGAAAAGTCTTTAGCTAAAAACATCGAAGCTGCGTCAAAATTTCCAAAGACGTATGCAGAGTTGAGTAAGAGTGGTAAAGGTGTTCACTTACATTATATTTATGAAGGAGATGTCTCTAAACTAGCAGGCATTTACTCAGAGAACATAGAAGTAAAAGTGTTCAATGGCAATTCGTCATTAAGACGCCTTTTAACGAAATGTAACAACGAGCAAATAGCCATAATAAATTCAGGACTTCCAATAAAAAAAGAAAACAAAGTGATAGACTTTAACGGTTTAAAAAATGAAAAAGCTATCAGAACGGTTATATCGAGGCATTTGAAAAAAGAAATAATGCCGTCGACCAAATCGTCGATAGACATGATATACAAAACTTTGGAAGAAGCATATAATAGTGGTATTAAATACGACGTATCCGATTTAAAAAACGTAATATATGCCTTTGCAATGAACAGTACAAATCAGGCCGCATATTGCGTAAAAAAAGTAGCAGACATGAAATTCTGGGCAGAGAATGAAACTGTCAAGGATTTAAATGAGGATAACACAGACGACCTCGTATTTTTCGACGTAGAGGTGTTTCCAAATCTATTTTTAATAAATTGGAAATTTAGAGGAGCAGTTAATCCAGTTATACGCTTAATAAACCCAACACCAAATGACGTTGACAATCTTTGCAAACACAATTTAATCGGGTTCAACTGTAAACGATATGACAACCATATGTTGTACGCACGGTTAATCGGTTATTCAAATGAAGAACTGTATAACCTAAGTCAAAAGATAATAAACGAAGGAACAGGATTCTTTGGTCAGGCATATAGTTTGTCATACACAGATGTATACGATTTTGCTTCAGCTGGAAACAAAATGTCGTTGAAGAAGTTTGAAATAAAATTGGGTATACATCACAAAGAACTCGGTATGCCGTGGGATGAACCGGTTAAAGACGAAGACATTCCAAAAGTAGCAGAATACTGTGACAACGATGTTATAGCTACTGAAGCTGTATTTGATTTCTTGAAGGGCGATTGGTTCGCTAGACAAATACTTGCTGATTTGTCTGGATTGTCTCTAAACACCAGTACGAACGAGCATACAGCTCGAATTATATTTGGCGCAGAGAAGAATCCGCAGAAAGAATTCCGATATAGGGATTTGTCAAAACCGGTCTTCGAACTCGACGAAGACGTATTGATATTTTTGAAAAAGTACTTCCCAGATATGATGGCGGTTCGTCATGGTGAAGCGAATAGTCTTTTGCCTTATTTTGACGGATACAAGTTCGATAACGGTGTATCTACTTACAAAGGTATCGAAGTTGGTGAAGGAGGATTGGTATATTCTAAACCCGGTGTATATTTTAATGTCGCGTTGTTAGACATAACATCTCAGCATCCGCATTCTGCATTGTCTGAGTGTTACTTTGGGCCTAAGTATACACAAAAGTTTATGGACCTCGTAGAGACGAGAGTTGAAGTCAAGCATCAAAATATGAATATATTAAGAACAATGTTGGATGGTAAACTGTCAAAATACGTCGGTCGTATTGAATCGGGAGAACTAAGTTCTAAATATCTTTCAAACGGTCTTAAAACTCCTATAAATGCAGTTTATGGTCAGACATTCGCTTCGTTTGACAATCGTTTTCGTGATATTCGAAACATCGATAACATAATTGCGAAACGAGGAGCACTATTTATGGTGGACCTAAAGGAATTCGTGGAATCTAAAGGGTTCACTGTTGCCCATATAAAGAGATCGGAAGAGCGTCGTGTAGGGAAAGAGTGTAGA
>CAMJYS010000087.1 GCA_946410005.1 uncultured Clostridia bacterium
CCACCGAGATCTACACTCTTTCCCTACACGACGCTCTTCCGATCTGAAGAACTCAATGAATGAATTGTCAAACGCAATAATGGAATTTGGAGATTTCTTTGAAGAATGGATAAAACAAACAGAAAGCTACACTGATTTGGCTCTCAAAACTTTGAACAAAGACGTATTTGAACAAAAAGATTTGATTCTTAATGCGTCTCTTGGTTTGTCCGGTGAGGTCGGCGAGGTCAATGATATTATAAAAAAATACATGTATCATGGGCATAAGCTCGATGATGACATGAAGGAAAAGATTATCCTTGAGCTTGGTGACGTGTGCTGGTATGTAGCCCTTATGGCATGGGCTATCGATAAAACCAAGTTCGAAGATGTTCTTAACAAGAATATTTCAAAACTCGAAAAACGTTATCATGGAGAATTCACCACCGAAAAGAGTGTTAATCGTAAAGAAGATTCCGATAATAGTTGTGAAGAAAAGAAAAACGATTGTGATAGGTTTCATAAAATCAATTACGATGAACTTGATAAAATGAGAATAAATTGTACGAATGATTGTGATTTCGAGTTCGAAACTACTATTACCGATGAAGAATGGCGTAAATTGCTCAATTATTGTGAAAATGATGTGGCGGCTCAAGAAGAATATTGTTCTCGTCAATCGAAGGAGGATGAAGAAAAGAAAGAAGATACTAAGAAACAAAGTGAAAAGGAATTAAATATAGAAGATATACTCAATTCGTATTACAATGCACGTCGCTTTAGCGATTTTATTAATTTGCTTTTTGGTAAAAAAGATAATAAGAAACCGTGTGAAGAAGAAACAAGAACAACTAAGGATTTATGGCTTTAAACATAATCGTACTTTTTGAATAAAAGGAGGAACAATAACATGGAATGCAAAACTAACGGACAAACGATAGAGATTAACAACGCTAAAATTATATTTAAGAATTTTAGTGGAAAACCGGGTGTTTATAACAAGGAAGGAGATAGAAATTTCTGTCTATTGCTTCCTGACGATGCTGCGGTCGACTTCTTTAGACGAAACGGATATTCTCCCACAGTAAAACCTTCAACTTCAGAGGAAGGAGAATTCTTTAGATACATTAAAGTTAAGTTGAAATTTAATCAATGGGGACCTACTATAATTCTTAAATCCGGTGATAAAAAGACAAGAGTCGACGAGAATCTTGTTTCTGCATTGGATTCCATTAGGATTGAATCGGTTGACATGGATATTAGGCCGTATCATTGGGAGCGTCCTAACGGCGAGAGTGGTCAGACTGCGTATCTCAGCGGTATGACAGTTTACCAGCAAATTGACCGATTTGAACAAATGATGATGGAAACTAACGAAAACGGTTCTGATAATTCTGATGATAGTGATTTACCTTTTTAATCAAGATTAAAGGGTAATATCAATTCAATAAAGATTAGACGTTGGGGTCAGCGTAGCCAACGCCGGTGACAAGTAGCGCTAGTCATTTACTCTCGTATGCCTCTTAACAATGCCCACTATGCGAGCTGACCGTCGCTTTCTAGTTCCGATGCGTAAAATAGAACTAGATTCTTTATATTTTAGAGAGGATATATGGAACTTAGAGAATACCAAAAAGATGCATTGTCTAAAATGCATAATGGATGTATTTTATGTGGTGGCGTTGGTTCAGGAAAGTCACTAACTGCTCTTGCCTACGCTAAACTACATGGATATTTAGATGTATACATCATTACTACAGCACGAAAACGCGACACGAATGAGTGGGAATCCGACATACAAAAACATGGCGGGTTAGAAGAATATACGTTTAAAGTAGATTCATGGAACAATATCAAAAAATATGTTGATGTTAAAGATGCATTCTTTATATTTGACGAACAGAGGGTCATTGGACATGGCGAGTGGGTTAAATGTTTCCTTCAAATAACTAAGAAAAACAAATGGATTCTCCTCTCCGCTACACCGGGAGATTCTTGGGAAGACTACATTCCAGTGTTTATTGCGAATGGATTCTATAAAAACAGAACGGAATTCTTGCATCAACATGCTGTTTTTAGTAAATTTTCGAAATACCCTAAAATAGAAAAATACATTGACGAAGGGTTATTGATATTTTATAAAGACAAAATTCTTGTTCCGATGAACTTCAATCGAAAAACAACTCAACATCATATAAACGTTTTCTGTGACTACGATGTAACTAAGTACAGATACGTAATGCGCAATCGGTGGGATATTTTCAATAATAAGCCGATTGAGCAGATTAGTTCGTTATGTTACACTCTTAGACGAATAGTCAATGATAACGACAACAAATCTCGTGAAGTTGAAAAAATTCAGAAGTTACATAATCGATTAATTATATTTTACAATTTCGATTATGAACTAGAACGACTTAAAAAAATACCGTACTTAAAAAATACTGTTATCGCTGAATGGAACGGACACAAACATGATAGTATACCTACGTCTAAAAGATGGGTTTATTTAGTTCAATACACAGCTGGAGCTGAAGGGTGGAACTGTACCGATACAGATACGATTGTGTTTTTCAGTCCAAATTACTCTTATAAGGTTATGGTGCAATCGGCTGGTAGAATAGACCGTTTAAATACCAGTTTTGTCGATTTATATTTCTATCACATAAAAACTAAATCGATTATAGATATAGCCATAAATTCAGCTTTATCGAAGAAGAAAAACTTCAATGAAAAGAGTCTAATTAAAAGGAGAAAAATATGAACTGGCCAATTATTTTAATCGGTGTGTTTTTTGCAATCGGCTTTGGCACTCTAGTCGGGATTATCTTGTCTATGATATAAAACAATAGTATGGAGGAAATTATGAATTATTTATATTTTTTTATCATAGGATTTATTATCTCTTTCATCGCCTTTATTACTGTGTGCACAATTGGAGCAGTTGTGTCTTCTATATGAAATACTTATTAAAATGGAGGAATTTATGAAATATTTATATTTTATCGTTGGGATTATTGCTGCGGTTGTCACATTTATCATTCTTTTCGCAATTGATACAGCGGTGTCTTAAGTATGAATTATTTATATTTAATAATCGTGACTGTTTTGGTCTCATTTTTCGTAAGCTGTTTAGTATGGGTGCACGGTTATTGTTGGCGCTCTGGTATCTTTTCTATAGAAAACCCTAAGAGTTTTTTATATTTTATAATCATGGGAATTCTTATAGGTATTGGAACGCTCTGCTTAGCATTAATACTGATATTGAACATTAAGTACATATAGTAAAATGGGGGAAGAAATATGATAGAAATTTTGCTTTTAGCAGGAATGTTGTTCGGTTTTGGATTTTTAGCTATTGGAACTCACAGTTGGATATATGACGGACCGAGGTACTCAATTCCGTGGTATGTCGCGTGGTTTATAATACACGTAGGCACTTTCGTTGGTATATTGCTTATGGCAAAAGGAATTATTGGTTGAAATGGAGGAAGATCGGAAGAGCGTCGTGTAGGGAAAGAGTGTAGATCTCGGTG
>CAMJYS010000088.1 GCA_946410005.1 uncultured Clostridia bacterium
ATATTTTTTCAAAGAATTTATACTCATCGGATAAAATTTTTCAGGATGGTTATCTAGCAACTGCTTCACTTCATTTATTGGAGCCCAATGTATATCCGAAGATTCGTTCGTTGTTTCAAGTAATTTCCCTTCGCCGGAACAAATAAAAGTAAGCAAAATTATTGAATATCCACCGGATAAATTTTGGGTTACACAAAACGGAGAAAAATCCATAGTTGAATACGGTCCCGTTTCGATAATTTTATAGTCCTCTCCCATTATTTTAGTGATTTTTAATCCAGTTTCTTCCCATACTTCTCGTCTTAACGTTTCAAATACGTTTTCGTATTCTCTTATTTTACCTGCTGGAATTTCTATCATACCATCTTCTGAATTATTCTTCTGCCTCTTTTGTATCAAAATATGTCTTACGCCATTAATATCTTTTTCAACAATTGCTCCAACTGCCGGTTTAGCAAATACTTCAATTTCCATATAAATACCCTATCTATAATAATTTAAGCTACTACATTATATAATTTTCGCCTTTAGCTTGCAATTTAAATTTTTCAAGTGCTTTTTCGATAATATTTTGAATATAATCTTCTTTTGATTTAGTATAACTTTTTCGGTCGTTAAAAAATTCTTGAGCTAAATTTTCTTTCAAGTTTGAATATTCAATAACTTTTTCAGGTTCGGTATTCATATAATCCCTAAAAATTATATGATTTTGCCATATTCTGCTATTTTTATCTTCTATATGTATAAAATGAGTTTCTATATCACCGTCATATTTTTTGAGAAAATATCTGACGCCAAAATCAGCTGTACCGTCGTAATAATATCCAGCTTTCTGTAAAATTGGGATTAATTTTTGGCCATATTCAAGATTTGGAACACCAATGGCTATATCTATTATCGGTTTTGCTTTGCAACCTATAATAGATGTACTTCCGATATGTTGAATATCGACATCATAATTTGACAAAATTTTTTTCAAAACAGTTTCTTCTTTTATATACTCATTTAACCAATTAAAATCATAATCAACAACTTTAACAGTTCTTCTTTTTACCCCTATTTTCATAACTAATCTCTCTAAAATAATAAGTTAAATCTACAAATAATCAAAAAATTGGTGCGGATAACAGGATTTGAACCTGCAAGAACTTGCGTTCACATGGACCTGAACCATGCGCGTCTACCAATTCCGCCATATCCGCATTTACATAAATTTTCAAATTCACTTTCTTAAATAATAAACTATTTTCTCGTTTATTTCAATATATATTGACAAAAAGAATTTTAGAGTCTATAATAACTTTTGAATTGTATGTTTTTGTGTTGATTTTTGAGATAAATTCCACAAAAGCTTATACATAACAAATGTTCTGCTTTTTTGGCAGATTACAAGATAGGAGGGAAGAAAATGGCCGAGGAAATTAAAGAACAACTTGAACAAACCGATTCTGAAAACACAGAAAAAGTTAATTCTGATGCAAAAAGTAATGAATCCGAAAACAAGTCTTTTGGTAGCAAGAAAATTGAGTCCTTAGAAAGTGCTCTTAGGCGTTTTAAAAGGCAAAGTGCTGGCGTGATTTCCGAAGTAAGAAAAAGAGAAGCATACGACAAACCCTCCGTAAAACGCAAGAAGAAATCTAAGGAAGCTAGAAAACATAAAAAGAGCGGCAAAATCAATTTTAACAAGTGGTAAAAACTTATCCCCCCTCAAAGCTATTTTGCATGAGGGGGAAAATAATATTATAAAACATTTTTAAGAGGGATTTTTATGAGTTTATTAATGCCAACATTTTTTACAGACAAAATAACCGACGTATCCCCTAGTTTTCTAAAAACACAAGGCGTAACGTCTATATTAGCCGACATTGACGATACTTTAACGTACCACAAAGACCCCCATGTTCCAGAAAAAATATTGGAATTCATAAACTTAATGAAACTCAATAATATAAAGATAATTTTAATATCAAACAACAGCAAAGACCGTGCCTCTAAGTTTGCTAAAAAATTAAATTTACCGTACATATCAAGAGCGTTTAAGCCAGTTCCATTCGGAATAAATCTTGCTTTGAAAAAATTAAATATTTCAAAAAACGAAGCGATAATCATCGGCGACCAGATTTTTACCGACATTCTCGGCGCAAATTTATTAGGCATAAAATCTATCTTGGTAGACCCTTTTGAAAAAAATCAGACAGCTTTTTTAAAATTAAAAAGATTTTTTGAAAACCCTATTCGTAAGAAAATTAAACGTGATAAATCTAAAAAAATATAAACAAGGTGAATTAAATTGAATTTGATTAAAAAAAATATAATCGTACTTATGGGACCGAACTTAAATAAAATACACGAAAAAGGTATTTATGGCGACGAAACATCGGAAAGCATAAAACTTCAAATCGTATCAAAAGCCGAAGAATCAGGAATTTCTTGCGAGGTTTTTCAGTCTAACTGGGAAGGTGCTTTGATAGACAAAATACATGAATCAAAAGAAAAAGCTGACGGAGCTATTATAAGTCCCGGTGCACTTGCTCATTACAGCTATGCTATACGAGATGCTATTTCGCTTGTTAAAATCCCATTTATAGAAGTTCACCCGGAAAATATTTACGCAAAAGAAAATTTTAGGCGTCATTCTGTTTTAACTGACGTATGTGCAGGACAAATTGTAGGATTTGGGAAAAACAGTTACTTATTAGGAATTTCAGCTTTGCGTGAATTAATATAATAAATCACCCAAAGTAGCGAAAAATTTATTTTATTAGTATAATTAACATATAGATACGGATTTAAAATATGCTATCAGATTTAGGAGTTGACGTATTTGAAAGACAAAAAACAATTGATATACACTTCTATATTTATCGCTTTTTCTGTACTTGCAATAACCAACATGGCTGTATTTGTATTTAATCACACACTGGCAATAATAAATTTCTTAATTGTTTGCATAATATTCGGAGCCGGATTTGTATTTATAAAATATTTTTATGAGTATATTTTCAATATTTCTACGAAAACAAAAAAGTTTATAGACGAAAATTCCGACAACTTAATAAACTTTTCTCCTATTCCGATTGCAATACTCGAAAAATCCGATTCCGCAGACATAACTTTCTACAACAATGCTTTTGAAAATCATTTTATAAAAGATAAATCGCAAACGGAAAATATTTTAAACTCGTTTTCTAAAAAAATTGCCTCGAAAAATAATTTATCGAAAAACCATTTCAATATGTGTTTTAATAACGAAAAATTCAAAGTATACATAAAAAATTTTGAGACGTTTTTTGTTCTATATTTCTTAGATATAACCGCTTATAAAACTCTCGAAAACAAATTTGAAAATTCAAAACCTTGTGTAGGAATAGCGGTTTTTGATAACAAAGAAGAACTGCGAGAAGAATCTACCGACAAACAAATTTCGGAAATCTCGTTAGCGGTAGAAAATTCTATTCAAGAGTGGATTAATTCCGTAGACGGCATATTTAAAAAA
>CAMJYS010000089.1 GCA_946410005.1 uncultured Clostridia bacterium
TGGAGAAAACGGTAATTTAATGCTAAACGGCGGAATAATTGGCGATAAAAACGAGCATTTCGTTGCAGCTCCAATAGAAGTTTTCGGAAAAGCAGAATTAAAATCAGGCGTTGTAAAATCAAGTAGTGGCGTTTCGGTTTTAGTTCATAAAGAAACCTTGGGTGAAATTAGTATTTCTAAGAGTAAAAATATTGATATAAAAGGCAAAATTTTATATAATTAAAAGTTGGAGGATGATTATAAAGTTAATGAAGGAATATAAACATTTAAGTCTTTGCGTTAAGAAAAAAATAGAGCTTTGGAATTTTTTGAAATCTAAAATCAAGTCGAATGTGATTTTTTGGACCATACTGGTTGTTATTTTAGGCGTTTTCATGATTGGCTTTTTGGCTTTTTATAATTTAATAGATAATTTTGGCTCTGAAAGCAACGTGAGTGAGGTTTGTGCGAATAATTTAAATTTAGAGAATAGTTCTAAGGAAGATTTTTCCGAACAAGAGAAAATGAATTTAAAACCAATTACAGATTTTGCTGAAAAGGTAGATAATTTACCATCACAATCAAAAAAAATTTCAGATGAATCGAATATAAAAAAACATGATGATAAGTGCTCTGAAAAAAATGTTTCAAAAGAATTAAATTCTGAAAATACGAACTCAGAAAGCGAAAACATGGATTCAAAAAATAAATATGATTTTTCAAGCTGGAATAGAAACTGTAGTTATGAGCAAATGGTTATAAATAAATACAATGCTATTCCGGATGATATAATCGTTAATACAAAAGTTTGCAGAGGAAAAGAAGTCTATATTTCTATAGCGGATGATTTGGAACAAATGATAAAAGATGCACGAGATCAGGGTGTAATACTCTGGATTTCCTCCGGGTACAGGGATATAGGCTTACAGACAAAGCTTTTTAATAGAAGAGTAAATAAAATTATGGAAAAGTCAATTATTACACGAGAAGAGGCGGAGAATTTAGCGTCAGAGAGCGTCGCTAAACCTAAAACAAGTGAACACAATAGCGGATTGGCAGTAGATTTTAACGGTGTAGAGCAAAACTTTTCAAGTACAAAAGAGTATAAATGGTTGATGGAAAATGCTCATAAATATGGTTTTATAGAGCGTTATCAAAAAAAATGGCAAGATTATACAGGGGTTATATATGAACCGTGGCACTTCAGATATGTTGGCAAAGAATTAGCTTTAAATATAAAAAATAGCGGTTTGTGTTTAGAAAAATATGTTTCAGATTATCTTATTAAATAAATTTATTGAAAGGAAGATTGAAAATGTCGCAAAAAGCAAGAACCAGATTTGCTCCAAGTCCTACAGGATATATGCATATAGGAAACCTCAGGACTGCACTTTATGAATATTTAATTTCAAAATCTCAAAACGGTGATTTTATTTTAAGAATTGAAGATACCGATCGTGCAAGGTATGTAGAAGGCGCAGAAGAAGTTATATATAACACTCTAAAATCTGTGGGTTTACAACACGACGAGGGTCCTGATGTAGGTGGAGATTATGGCCCATATGTTCAAAGTGAGCGTAAAGGCGAGTATCTGTCATATGCTGAAAAATTGGTAGGAATCGGAGCTGCATATTATTGTTTTTGCGATAAATCTTCGGATACAGACGAAAAATTAGAGTCGGGGCATCATGATGTTTGTAGAAATTTGAGTAAAGAAGAAGTCGAAGAAAAGCTTAAAAGCGGAGCCGGTTATGTTATTCGCCAAAAAATGCCAACAGAAGGCCAAACTTCGTTCGACGATGTAGTTTTTGGAAAAGTTACGGTTGATAATAAAGAACTCGAAGATCAAATTTTAATCAAAAGCGACGGTTTTCCTACATACAATTTTGCAAATGTAATAGATGATCACGAAATGTGCATTAATTATGTAGTTAGAGGTTGTGAATATCTTTCTTCCACTCCTAAATACAATCTTTTGTACGAGGCTTTTGGTTGGGAAATACCTACTTACGTTCATTTACCTTTAATTATGGGGCAAAACGAGGACGGAACAACTTCTAAACTCTCTAAACGCCACGGTGCAGTAAGTTTTGAGGATTTAGTGGAAATGGGATATTTACCCGAAGCGATAATAAACTATATTGCATTTTTGGGTTGGTGCCCAAATAGTAACCAAGAAATATTTTCACTTTCTGAGCTTGAAAAAGAATTTTCCGTAGATAGAATAAGTAAATCACCTGCAGTTTTTGACTACAAAAAATTAGATTGGTTTAATAGCGAATATTTAAAAGCCAAGTCAGCGGAAGACTTTGAGAAACTTTCGAGTAAATATATACAATCCGTAGTGAAAAATGAAAATATAGATATTTCAAAAATTTCTGTACTTCTTCAAAATAGAATTTCCAGATTAAATGAAATTCCGAACATGATAGACTTTTTCGAGGAAACTCCTGATTATTCCGTAGAATTATTTAAAAATAAAAAGAGTAAGACAACTGCCGAAATTTCTCATGACGTTCTTTGTAAAATGAGAGAAAAATTATCTGATTTAGAAAACTGGAATTACGATACTATTCACGATTTGCTTATAAATTTTGCAGCAGAAAATGAAATGAAAAATGGTACGGTTATGTGGCCGGTTAGAATAGCGGTTTCAGGAAAAGCTATGACACCGGGCGGAGCGGTCGAAATACTTGATATTTTAGGAAAAGAAGAGTCTTTGAGTAGAATTAATAAAGCTATCGAAAAGCTAGAAAACTTTAAGGAGGATTAGTATGAGCGAAAATTGTATTGAAAACGAAAACGTGTTAGATGAATCAGATTCGTTAGGAAATTTTGTTTTTGAGGCTATTAAAAAAGATATTTCTGAAAACGGAAGATTTTACGGAAAAACAGTACATACACGTTTTCCTCCGGAACCAAACGGGTATCTTCATATAGGACACGCAAAAGCTATTTGTATAGATTTTGGCGCTGCGGAAAAATTCGGCGGAATGTGTAATTTAAGAATGGATGATACAAATCCTTCAAAGGAAGATATAAGCTATGTTGAATCTATAAAAGAGGATGTTAAATGGCTTGGGTTTGATTGGGATAACAGATTTTATTATGCTTCGGATTATTTCGATGTGATGTTTGAAAATGCATGTAATTTAATAAAAAAAGGGTTGGCTTACGTCTGTGAGCTTTCGGCAGATGAAGTTAAGAAAAATAGAGGAGACGCAAAAATTCCCGCAAAAAGCCCTTTTAGAGATAGACCAATTGAAGAAAGTCTAGATTTGTTTATGCGTATGAAAAACGGGGAATTTGAAGACGGAAAAATGACATTGCGTGCAAAAATAGATCTTTCGTCAGGAAATTTCAATATGCGTGACCCTGTAATTTATAGAATAAACCACTCTTTTCATCATAAATCCGGAAATAAGTGGTGCGTTTATCCGATGTATGATTATGCTCATCCGATTGAAGACGCTATGGAGGGAATAACGCATTCGCTTTGTTCTTTG
>CAMJYS010000090.1 GCA_946410005.1 uncultured Clostridia bacterium
AGAGTACGAGTCGCAAATTCAGCAGGAATACAAAATAAAGGTGCATACTTTGTCGGATTGTTGCAAAAAATTTGAAGAATATTTAGAAAAGACAACCGACGAACCGCGTAATTGGCACGAAAAGTTTAAAGAAATTTTTTCTGAGTACTTAAATTCTAAAAAGCATTTTTCACGCACAAATTCTATGATAAAAGATATGCACAAAAAGCTTAGCAAAGCTAAATACAACTGGATAAAACCTGAGTATTACCAGAACATTTTTAAATTTAAAGCCGAAAAAGCAAATAAAAAAGGGTACATCAAACGTTCGGCAATAGACGACAAAGGTGTTGCAAATATTTTTAACGTGTCTATACCAAAAGCGATTTCGGGTGCTTTCGATAGACACAAAACGCTTCAAAATTCGCAAAAAGGTAAGCTCGATGCCTATTCTGCAATGATAGTTTCTAAATATTTGAATTCGGCGAAGGATATGGGAAATCTTGAGGTTACAAACAGCAATTTTAAAGAAAATTCCGAAAAATTTAAGTATAATCCCGTATCGCTTACAAAAGAAAATCGTAAAGCGTTCGAAAACATCGAAACGCAATATGTTTATAGTACAGAAGATAAAATTTTTACTGACGGGAAAATTAAAAAAATTCATTTTGTCGATGCTAATATAACTGTAGACGTCAAAGATATTGGCAAAAAGTATAATACAAGGCCTCTTTCAAAATTAAACCGCTGGCTTCTTTATAAAAACATCGAAACTCAGTTTATTTACAGCGCCAAAGACCCGATTTACAACGACGACAAAATTAAAAATCACGTTATATGTATTAAAGGTAAAATACCACATAAAGCTTTCATAAATAATACAAAATTAAAAGAAGTTACAATCCAAAGCGGCGTGGAAACAATTGAAGAAGAGGCTTTTTCTGGTTGCAC
Organism: uncultured Clostridia bacterium; assembly: GCA_946410005.1. Lineage (GTDB taxonomy): Bacteria > Bacillota > Clostridia > Oscillospirales > Acutalibacteraceae > UMGS1491. The sequence goes on from CAMJYS010000090.1 coordinate 931, forward strand.
AAGTTTAGAAAAAATAACAATTCCAAATAGTGTGAAAAAAATTGGATACAGCGCTTTTTCTGGTTGCACAAGTTTAGAAAAAATAACAATTCCAAATGGTGTGAAATATATTTATTGGCATACTTTTGGGGATTGCACAAGTTTAGAAAAAATAACAATTCCAAATGGTGTGAAATCTATTACGTGGGAGGCTTTTTCTAGATGCACAAGTTTAAAAGAAGTTACAATTCCAAATAGTGTGACAGGAATTGGTGAAAGTGCTTTCTCCAGATGCGCAAGTTTAGAAAAAATTACAATTCCGGGTAGTGTGGAAATAATTCGCGATTCCGCTTTTTATAATTGCATAAATTTAGAAAAAATAACAATTCCAAATAGTGTGAACAAAATTGAATATTGGGTTTTTTCTGGTTGCACAAGTTTAAAAGAAGTTACAATACCGAGTAGTGTGATAAAAATTGAAAAAGAGGCTTTTTCTGGTTGCACAAGTTTAAAAGAAATTATTTTTAACGATGGTGTAAATGTAAATCTAAAAATGGGTGAAAATGTGTTCAAAAACTGCCCGAATTTGGATACTATAAAATACAAAGGAAACTTAAGTGATGTTCAAAAAAGCATGTTTGTAGATGAAATTGGGCGTGATATTAATTTTGTTCATATAAGTTAACGAAACACAAAACCTCCGATATTTTTCGGGGGTTGTAATATTTAAAAAAACAATGTACAATAATATTAATATTTTAACGTTTAAGTTTATATTTAGGAGTGAAATATTTGAAAACTGCGTGTTGTATAATTCTTGCAGCCGGTGAAGGCAAAAGGATGAAATCGAGTATTCCAAAAGTCCTTTCGCCTGTTCTTTTTGAGCCTATGGTCGGTTGGGTAATTAATTCAGTTGTAAGATGTAATATTGATAAAATTTGTGTCGTAACGGGTTATAAACACGAATTAGTAAAAGAATATCTTGATAAATTGAATTATAATCTCGAAAGCGTAATTCAAAAAGAACGTAACGGTACGGCTCATGCTGTTATGACCGCTATGCCGTTTCTTGAAAAAAATAGAGGCGGGGACGTCTTGATACTTGGCGGCGATGCGCCGTTTATTGATAAAGCTACTATAAGCAAAGCCTATAAAATTCATAAAAATTCCAATAATTCTGCTACAATAATTTCTTCTAGACTGGATAATCCTACCGGATACGGAAGAATTATCAGAAACAGCTCCGACTATAACGTAGAAGCGATAGTAGAAGAGCAAGACGCAAGCTTTTCTCAGCGTTCAATAAAGGAAATAAATTCGGGAGCTTATTGGTTTAAAGTTGACGATTTAATTAAATTTATAGGTAAAATAACCAGCGATACCGCACAAAATGAGTATTATTTAACTACACTTATAGAACTTTTAATTGAAAACGGATTTAGAGTGGATGCATTTGAAGCGTCTTCTTCTGATGTTGCTTTGGGTGCAAATGATACAAATCAATTGCAGAAGTTAAATGAAATTGCCAGAAACAAAGTTATAGAAAGTCTTTTGGAAAATGGTATAAAAATACCATGTAAAGATGGTGTTATCGTTGGAAAATGGGTGCAAGTCGGTTCCGGTACAACGATATTGCCATGTACTATTTTGAGTGGAAAAACTGTAATCGGGAAAGAATGTACTATAGGACCTTCAACTCAAATTATAGATTCTTTTGTCGGAGATAACGCAATTGTAAATAATAGTTATTGCAAAAACAGCGTTATTTTAGAAAATAAGCAAATAGGACCATTTGAAAAATTAGTAGATGTTAATGATTTAGGCTAGCTTGAATCATTGATGTCTTTTTGCTTTTTTAAGCTTTATTCAAAACTTTTAAAATAAAGGAAGTGCGTTAATGGAAAATCAAGGAAGAGTGCTTAAAGTTTTTACTGCAAATTCAAATCCGAAATTGGCAAATTTAATCGCAAAGGAGCTCGGATGTGAACTGGGTAAGTCAGAGGTCAAACATTTTAGTGATGGTGAAATTTCAGTTTCTATTCAAGAGTCAGTCAGAGGGGCAGACTGTTTTATAGTTCAATCGACCTGTAATCCCGTTAATGAAAACCTTATGGAACTTTTAATTATGATTGACGCTATAAGGAGAGCTTCAGCCGCCAGAATTACGGCAATTATTCCTTACTTCGGATACGCAAGACAAGATAGAAAAGCAAAACCCAGAGAGCCTATTTCCGCAAAATTAGTTTCAAATTTATTGACAACAGCCGGAGTTGATAGAATATTAACTTTAGAACTGCATACTCTTCAAATACAAGGTTTTTTCGATATACCGTTAGACCATATAATATCTGCTCCGCTTTTTACATCATACATAAAAGAAAAAGAAGATTTTGACCCGAATGAATTTGTAATTTTAGCTCCGGATTTTGGTTCAGTTTCCAGAGCAAGGCAATTTTCTATGAGGCTTGGCTGCCCAATCGCAATAATAGATAAGCGTCGTCCGAGAGCAAACGTTTCTGAGGTGTTAAATATAATCGGAGAGGTAAAAGACAAGAAAATAATATTAATTGATGATA
>CAMJYS010000091.1 GCA_946410005.1 uncultured Clostridia bacterium
CGACCACCGAGATCTACACTCTTTCCCTACACGACGCTCTTCCGATCTAACTTGCGTATTAACAATCCTTATGCATCACTTGAAGAATTATCTAAAATATCAAAAAAGCCGGTAACTAAATCCGGCATAAATCATAGACTAAAAAAATTAGTCGATATATCAGAAAAAATTTAAGCTAATTTTTCTCGCAAAATTTTTAAAAGTGTTTTTTCTCTTCTTGAAACTTGCACCTGGGTCATGCCCAGGTTTTTTGCTGTTTCTGATTGTGTGTTTCCTCTAAAAAATCTAAGATAAATAAGTTTTTTGTCTTTCATGACAAAACTCTTAAGCGCTTGATTTATCGATATAACAGTAGAAATTTTTTCGTCATCAAACGGAACGGGTATTTCAAGCCCACAGGAATTTTCGTTTTCTTCGCAAGGAGAATCGAGAGAAATCGTAGCTTTTTCGCACTCAAGAGCTTCTACTATTTGAAATTTGTCGAGTTTTAAAATATCCGAAAGTTCAGAAATATTTGGCTCTCTGCCATAAAATTTAGAAAAATTATCGCTTTCGATTTTTATTTTTAAAGCTATATCTTTTATTTTTCGGCTTATTTTTACGTTATTATTGCTCCGAAATAGTGCTTTTATTTCTCCCAAAATTACAGGAACTGCGTACGTTGAAAACTGAACACCTTTACTAAAATCAAAATTATTTTTTGCTTTCGTAAGTCCAATGCATCCTGATTGAAAAATATCATCATACTCTATTCCCCTACCTCTGAACCTTTGGCAACACGAATGAACAAGTTTTAAATGTTCCTCAATTTTTATATCTTCGTTAGTTCTATCATTATTCATTTCCAACTTGCCTGCGTATTATAAATTTTTCGAGCGTAACGGTTGTTCCCTTTCCGAGTTTTGAATTTACTTTTATTTTATCCATAAAACTTTGCATAACCGCAAATCCAAGTCCGGAACGTTCACTACCGCCTGTTGTAAACAATGGTTCCATAGCTTGCTCTATATTATCAATTCCGCAACCTTTATCTTTAATTTTTATAAGTATTTTTCCATTGCTGAATATCTTAGAGGTTATGTAAATTTTTCCGATTCCGTTTTTGTATCCGTGAACGATACAATTGGTAACGGCTTCGGAAACCGCAGTTTTTATATCCGCAAGTTCATCTATTGTAGGGTCAAGCTGCGCAACAAATGCTGATACAACGGCCCTTGCAAATGCCTCATTATACGACCTACTGAAAAAATTTATATTCATTTCATTTATAACATTCTGCATTTTTATTTTCTCCTTTAAATAATTCCTAATTTCCCGATACCCGAAAGTTTCATCATCCGTTCAAGCCTTTTGGGAATATTTTCAACCTTCATTTTTCCGTTAACGGATTTCATGTATTTAAACCTTCCCATTATAAGTCCTATTCCCGAAGTATCCATAAATTGTACTTCTTTAAAATCTAAAATTAAAAGTTTTGGGCTTGTCCTAACAATGTAACTATCTACTTTTTCACGTATATCTTTTGCGGTGTGGTGGTCTATATCACCATCTATGCATGCAGTAACAACATTATTTTTACATGAAATTGATACTCCCATATTCTATCAAAAACTCCCTTCTTTTCATGCATTATCTTTAATAAAAATTAAAAATAAAAGCATCGTATAATTTGATTATACAAAATGCTTTTACTATATTTTGTAAAAATATGTCTTCTACGAAAAAAATTATTTAGAAAGTTCTTCAATGCTTTCTTTTAATTTAGAAATTTTATTTTTGAGTTTTTCAGCCGATTCTCTTGCGCCCTCTATAACTTTTTGAGGAGCTTTTGACACAAAATTTTCGTTATTAAGCCTTGCCATAGCTTGTGAAAATTGCTTTTCAGTAACTTCGAGTTCTTTATTTAGTCTCAAAATTTCAGATTTTATATCAACAAGTTCATCAACAGAAATATAAATTTTAACGAAATCATTCACTGCAGAAACAGATTTAGAAAGTTCGAAATTATTTGCAATTTCTATATTTTTAGCATAAGCTAATTTGCAAATTATATCTCTTGATTTTTCGAAAATATCAATTAGCATTCTATCTTCTGTCTGAATATAAATAGTAGTTTTTTTGCCGTATGGAACATTCATTTCTTTGCGTAAATTTCTGATTGATTTTATAACCGACATTAAAATTGTAACAGATTTTTCGGAATTTTCGTCAATTAAACTTTCGCTTGAAATTGGATACTCTGAAATCATTATTGATTTTTCGGAATTGACGAACGAGAGCCAAATCTTTTCGGTAACAAACGGCATAAATGGATGTAAAAGTTTTAAGGAATTTATCATTACCCAAAGAAGAACTTCTTTTTTGCCTGAAATTTTAGAAAATTCTATATACCAATCGCAAAATTCATCCCAAATAAAATCATAAATTTTTTGAGCAGCTATTCCAAGCTCGAATTTCTCCATATTTTCAGTAACTTCTTTTGCAACTTTATTGAATCTACTCAAAATCCATTTATCTATAAAATTCAAATTGCTCGACAAATTCGGTTTAATTTTTTCTTTGTCGATATTCATGTGAACAAATCTTGCCGCATTCCAAATTTTATTTGCAAAATTCCTGCTTGCTTCAACTTTTTCATTGAAAAATCTTATATCATTTCCCGGACTAATTCCTAAAAGCAGAGAAAATCTAAGTGCATCTGCGCCATATTCCTTAATTATTTCAAGTGGGTCTATTCCATTTCCTAAAGATTTAGACATTTTTCTGCCAAGACTATCTCTTACAAGGCCGTGTATTAAAATATTTTCAAACGGTGGCTTTTCCATTATTTTCATTGATGAAAATATCATTTTTGCTACCCAGAAAAATATTATATCGTAGCCAGTTACAAGAACATTTGTCGGATAAAAATAATCAAGTTCGGGTGTTTTTTCCGGCCAACCGAGTGTCGAAAATGGCCACAATCCAGACGAAAACCATGTATCGAGTGTATCTTCATCTTGATAAACATTTTCTGAACCACATGATTCACATTTAGCTACATCGTCGCACGAAGCCATTACTTCTCCGCAATCTTTACAATACCAGACCGGTATTCTATGTCCCCACCATAATTGTCTGGATATACACCAATCTTTTATATTTTCCATCCAATGAAAATATATTTTGCTAAAACGTTCCGGAATAAATTTAACATCGCTATTTTTTACGCATTCAATAGCAGGTTTCGCAAGTGACTCCATTTTAACGAACCATTGTTTAGAAATTTTTGGCTCTACGATATTCGAACATCTGTAACACGTTCCAACGTTGTGCTTTAATTCTTTAATTTCTCCGAGTAAATCTAGCTCTCTTAATTCCTCAATAACTTTTTTTCTGGCTTCAAAGCGGTCAAGTCCGCAATATTTTCCGGCTTTTTCATTCATAGTTGCGTCGTCGTTCATAACATTTATAATTGCGAGATTA
>CAMJYS010000092.1 GCA_946410005.1 uncultured Clostridia bacterium
GCACAAGGCTTTTTACGTTCTTCGTCAGATGCTTTTGCGTTTATGCAGTAATAACGAGGTGCATAAACAGTTAACCCTCTGTTTATTTTTTTGCTAATATCAGTAGCGGTATTAGTACCTTCAATATTTTCGTTAAAAGGTATTTTTATTGGAATAAAAGTACATCTTTTTGCGATTAAAGAGTTAAAAACGGAAATGTTTTTGTAGTCATTACTGTTTGCAAGTAAGAACAAAGATTTACCGTTTATAAAATTTTTCATCGCTTGGCTTGTACTGTTTTGAGTTGAACTTACAGCGTCGGTACCTCGACCCGTTGCACCATTTATCACCGATATGTTAGAAGTTATAAAATCAAGCGATTCCGCGAATTTAATAAGTGCGCCGGACAAACTTTCCATTTTTGAATCATCAGCGATATTTGCTTCAGCGGCAGAATTAAAAATAGATGCTAATGCCGGGTTTATTATATAATTTCCGGAATATTTCGAAGTTCCGGCTGGAAAAGAAAATATACCATTTAAATTTTTGCTCAATTCTCCTTTTTCAGGAACAAAAGAATACGTGTTGCCGTTAAGAGTAAATTCATAAGCTCCGCCGGTAGAAATATAACTCGAAACAGCTTGTACAAATTCATAAAATTCATCGTATGAACAGTTTTTCAGGTCATATAATGCTTTGCGATAATGATTTCCTCCGAATAAAGACGAAATCATTTTTTGGTCTACTAAAAATCCATAACCTTCGACAGTATACGGAATACCAAAGTTGTCGACTGTATTGGAACTTAATTTTAGTTCGGTCGGTATAGCGTTTACGATTTCTTTGAACGATTCTTCGGTAGCGTTGTTAAAATCCCAAATTTGAGAATTTTCTTTGAGTTTATTTAATTCGTAAATACTGCTTACCGAAAACACAGTTGGAGGATTGTTGCTGGATAAATAATTTTGTAAATTGTCGAAAGTGTTTTCTTCGTCAGAAGGGGTAACTGTTCGAATAGTTATACCGCTTCGACTTGTATAATCGTCGCACATTTTTCTAAACGATTCTCCGATGTTCCCGTCTGAATTGTAAACGAATATATCGTAATTTCTTTCTTTTTGCGAAGAAGCATTTTCAGTTTCGCCATTTTTACCACATCCGGTTAAAAATACACAAAAACTTAAACTCATTAACAAGGACGTTATTTTCAAAAACTTTTTCAAACCATCATCTCCAAAAAATTATTGTATAAAAATAAATTACACAAAAAACATTTTATATTATTAAATAATATATCACTTGTGTATATTTTTCAACTGATAAAATGAAATTTTTTACAATTGTTCTAAATAAGCACTCTTGTCCATATTTATTTATAAAAAGGACGGTGAGAGCAAAGGATGTTTTGTGAGGAAAATAAAAAAGTAAATATAGAAAAATTTAATTCAATTGCACGCTTAATGCCTTTAAATATAAAAAAAGTGATTTGTGATTTGCCAAACGATACAAAAAGTCACACTTTGGAAATTAGAATAAAGTCCGATAGATGCATAAATCTAATAACTGAAAATGATATTTATTTTTTGAATAAAGACGGAACGATTTCGGAAAATTTTGATTTTTTCAAATCACTAAAATTATCATTTGAAGAGTTAAATGATTTTTTCTGGCGACTTTGTAGTTATTCGATTTACAGTTTTCAAAATCAAATAAAAAACGGATATATAACCATAAACGGTGGAAATAGAGTAGGAATTTGCGGAGAAATTGTTTACGAAAACGGCAAAATATCGAATATAAAAAATATAACTTCTTTGAATTTCAGAATAGCAAAAGAAATAAAAAATTGCTCGAAAGAAATTTATGACAAAATAAAATTTGATAACGCAGGGGTATTGATTTTAGGGGCACCGTGTTCAGGTAAAACTACGATTTTAAGAGATTTAGCTAGGATTTTTTCAACGCAAAATCCTATGAAAAAAGTTGTAATTATAGACGAAAAACACGAAATATCGGCTTTTAACGCAGGAAAAATAGAGTTCGATATTGGATTTAGCGATGTTTTAGCAGGGGTTTCTAAACACGAAGGAGCTATGATGGCTGTAAAACATCTTTCACCCGATATTATAATTTGCGACGAAATAGGAAATAAACGTGACTGTGAATACATAACCGAGTGTTTAAACTCCGGCGTTAGATTTATCGCCAGTATGCATGCAAACAGCTTAGAAGAATTTAAATTGCGACCGCAGTCAAAATTTATATTTGAATCTCACGCTTTTGAGTATATAGTTCTTCTAAATAAATCATCCAAAATAGGCGAAGTAAAGTCTATTTACAAGCTGAGTGAGATATTATGATTAAAATTATAGGTTCTGCGATTTTAATTTTGTCGGGCGTAATCGGTGGTTTAGAAAAATCTTTTAAGTATAGTAAGCACGTTGAATTTTTGAAGAGCTATTTTGAATTTTTGATGTCCTTAAAAAATCAGATAAACTATTCTCAGTGTTCAATTTTTGACGCAATAAATAATTTTAAAAATCAAAAGTTCCTCGAAAAATACTTCGAAAAATTCAAAAGTCTTTCAAGTTCAAAATCGTTTGAAACCGCATGGGAATTATCATTTGAAAATATAGGCAAAGTTTTTGATTTATCACGAGAAGAAGAAACATTTGTAATAAACTTTGCAAAAAATTTCGGCAAAACGGATATTCGAGGGCAGATAAGTTATATTGACTACAATTTAAGTACTTTAAAGCTCTACATAAAGTTAGCAGTAGAAATAAAGCAAAAAAAGCAGAAATTACCGATAGTTTTGGGAGTATGTTTTAGCTTAATTATAGTGACATTTTTAGTTTAAAAAACAGGAGAATAAATAAATGAATATAGATTTAATTTTTAAAATTGCCGCGGTAGGAATAATAGTCGCTATTTTAAATCAGATTCTTATAAGGTCGGGCAGAGAAGAACAAGCGATTATGACAAATCTTGCAGGACTTATTGTTGTTTTGATGATGATAATTCACGAAATAGACATACTTTTTAAGACTATTAAATCTGTATTCGGCGTTTAAAATCAAGGTGAAAAAATGAATATTATAACAATAAGTGTTTTGGCGATATTTAGCTCTTTTATGTCTTTATATTTAAAAAAGCATTTACCTGAATATGCTATGATTTTGAATATTTTGACCGGAGTAATTATAGTTTTAGCGATTTTGAGCGGAATTTCTCCTGCTGTGGAAAAAGTCAGAAATCTAATTACATATACTAAAATTCCAAACGAATATTTTTCGTGTGTATTTAAGTCTATCGGAATATGTTTTATATCTCAATTTGCATCGAATTGTTGTAGCGACGCAGGAGAAAAAAATCTTGCGTTAAAAGTAGAATTTGCGGGTAAAATATCCATTTTGTTAATTTCGATGCCTTTGTTTGAAAAAATAATGCAAACTGCGAGA
>CAMJYS010000093.1 GCA_946410005.1 uncultured Clostridia bacterium
ATTGATACGTGTGACTGGAGTTCAGACGTGTGCTCTTCCGATCTAGTTGGAGATTACAGTGCGTTTAGTGATGAATTTTATGAAGAACAACATCATAGAGAAGAAAATTAGTTTGGCGGTGAGATTATTGTGAAAATTAGATTAACGTTATTGCCATATTTAATTTGGTCTGCTGTTTTTGTAATTATTCCGCTTATGTTGGTCATTATTTTTGCTTTTAGTACGCCGGAAGGAAATTTTACATTTAATAATATTATTTTAGTCGGAAAATATTCGTATGTATTTTTAAAATCTATCGTTTTAGGACTTGTTTCAACTATTGTTTGTATTTGCGTCGGCTATCCCATGGCATATTTTATATCAAAAATAAAGGCTAAATATCAAAATGTGGTAATTATGCTTTTAATGATACCCATGTGGACAAGCTTTTTGCTTAGAACATATTCTTGGATGACGATTCTAGAATACAACGGACTTATAAATAAATTTTTAAGTTCTGTTGGAATTTCAAAAATAAATATGATAAACACTCCCGGCGCTATAGTTTTAGGAATGGTTTATAATTTTCTGCCATATATGATACTTCCTATATATACAATTCTTGCTAAAACGGATGAAAAAGTTATCGAAGCGGCACAGGATTTGGGAGCTAATAATTTGAAAGTTTTTTGGAAAGTTATTTTTCCGCTCAGTATACCCGGAGTGGTTTCGGGATTTACGATGGTTTTTGTTCCGTCTGTAAGTACGTTTATAATTTCAAAAATGCTGGGCGGCGGCTCTATTTTCGTAATAGGTGACCTTATTGAAATGCAATTTTTAGGAAATACTTATAATCCATATTTAGGCTCGGCGATATCGCTTGTTTTAATGTTAATGATAGTTATTTGTATGGGGATAATGAATCAACTTGACAGTGAAGAAAACGCAAATACATAGAGTAAAGATAGGAGTGAAAAATATGAAATTTTTCAGAAAAATATATATGTTCCTTATATTTTTGTTTTTGTATGCTCCTATTTTTGTACTCATGGTTTTTTCATTTAATGATTCAAAAAGTAGAGCTACATGGCACGGATTTACTTTTAAGTGGTATCATAGGCTTTTTGAAAACAATGATATTTTATCAGCTTTTTACAGTACTATGTTGATAGCAGCTATATCATCGGTAATAGCTACAATTTTAGGTACAATGGCTGCGGTTGGAATAATGAAAAGTAAAAAATGGCAAAGAAAAATGATTATGAACATCACAAATTTGCCAATGATAAATCCAGAAATCGTAACAGGCGTTTCATTAATGTTACTTTTTGTGTTTTTATATAATCATTTCGGAATATTCAAGCCCGGGATAGTAACACTTATTTTTGCGCATACAACATTTTGCTTGCCTTATGTTATACTATCCGTTATGCCAAAACTCAGACAAATGGATTCTCATATTTATGAAGCGGCACTTGACTTAGGATGTAATCCGACAAAGTCGTTTTTTAAAGTAGTTTTGCCACAAATTATGCCGGGGATAGTTACAGGGCTTATAATGTCTTTTACAATGTCGATTGATGATTTTGTAATAAGTTATTTTACGGGAGGAACGACTCAAACTTTACCTATAGCGGTTTATTCTATGACACGAAAAATGGTAAGTCCTGAAATAAATGCGTTATCTACTATATTGTTTTTAGTAGTTTTTGTTTTACTTATAGTAATAAATTTACGTCGAGAAAAAGATAAAAACAGTAGCATTTATTCTGAATATTGATATAGAGAAGAGATGAATATTTAATTTGAAAAATAAAATTTATTTTTCTGTTTTGATTATTGCTTTTTTTAGTATTAACTTATGTTTTGCTACCAATAATAGTATAAATGTTTATAGTTGGGGAGAGTTTATTTCGAACGGTTCTGACGGAAATATGAATGTAAATGAAGAGTTTACATCTTTGACGGGTATAAAAGTTAATTATAAAACTTTTCAAAATAACGAAGAACTTTATGCAAAAATATCCAGTGGCGGAGCAGACTATGATGTAATAATTCCGTCGGATTATATGGTTTCTAAATTAATAAGCAAGGGTTTACTAGCAAAATTAAATTTTGATAATATTCCTAATTATAGTTTAATCAGTGATGAATTTAAAAATCTTGAATTTGATCCTACAAATAGTTATTCCGTTCCGTATATGTGGGGACTGATTGGAATATTTTATAATAAAAAGGAAGTTAAAGTTCCGGAAAGTGATATTACGTGGGATATTTTATGGGATAGCAAATATAAGGATAAAATATTAATGTTTGATAATGCACGAGATTCTTTTGCAATATCTTTGTTAAGATTAGGATATTCTATAAATTCTAAAGATAAAGATTGCTGGAGAAAGGCTGCGGACGAGCTTATAAAACAAAAACCACTGGTACAGGCGTATGTAATGGATCAGATTTTTGACAAAATAGGTAACGAGGAGGCAGTTTTGGCGCCTTATTACGCAGGTGATGCCGCTGTTGTTTTGAAAAATAACAGTAATATCGGATTTGTAATACCCAAAAGCGGTACGAATAAATTTGTGGATTCAATGTGTATTGCCAAAAATTCAAAGCGTAAAGCAGAAGCGGAAAAATATATAAACTTTATGTGTAGCACCCCTGTTGCACTTGCAAATGTTAAGCAAACAGGTTATTCAACACCGCAACGAGAAGTATATGAGCTTTTAAGCGACGATATAAAAAATAATAAAATTTTTTATCCTGATGACGAAACATTAAAAAATGCACAGATATTTGTCAATCTTCCGGAAAATATTAACAAATTTATGGATGAATTATGGATAGAAGTAAAGTCGGGGGGGAAAACAGGTAATTCATGGCTTCTTGTTGTAATTTTATTTGTATTTGTTATAATGTATCTGTTAGTTGTTTTATATAAAAAGAGAAAAACGACTGAAAAATAAAATTAAGAAAGGGATATTCCTTTATGATTAAAGTACATTTGAGAAATAACAATACGAAAGAAGTGAACTTGGGAACTACCCTTTTTGATTTAGCTAAAAATTTAGGTGGTAGTTTATACAAGGATGTTTGCGCCGCAAAGGTGGATGGTGAACTTAAAGATATTAAGTCACCTATAGAAAAAGAGTGTAGCGTAGAGTTTTTGACTTTCGATTCAGAAGAAGGAAGAAAAACATATTGGCATACAACCGCACACATTTTGGCACAAGCTGTTTGCAGACTTTATCCAAACGCTAAATATGCAATTGGTCCTGCAATAGATGAAGGATTTTACTATGATTTTGATATGGAAGAAACAATAAATGAAGAAGATTTCGAAAAAATAGAAACTGAAATGAAAAAAATAATAGATGGAAATTTTTCAGTTG
>CAMJYS010000094.1 GCA_946410005.1 uncultured Clostridia bacterium
TAATGAACGGAAAAGAAAGAACCTTGTAACTCGCAACAATTATATACAAGCTTTTCAACACCGTTATTTCATCGGCAGTCAAATTAACATAAATTTTATCAATAAAGAAATATGCTATGACAAGCGCAACTGTGATAGCGACATCTACTACCAAGTACATTTTGTAGACAACGCCCATAAAATCATTGGATTTTTTCTGTTCGCCCTTTGCGTTATAAATAGATAAAAACCTTGATACAGCCGCACTCATTCCGAAATCGATGATAAACAGCGTTATCAATGATGTGGCGATTGTATAAAGTCCGTAATTTCCCTGTCCGATTTTTGTTATCATCCATGGGGTATAAATTAAACCCGCTGCGATATTAAATGCAATCGCAAAATATGAAATTAACGCACCAAATTTAATTTGCCTTGAACTGTTCATTAAATAACTCCGGTTTCATAACCTGTTTTTCTAAAATCAGGTTTATTTTTTTATTTTGTTCAAACGTTTCTTCAGTCCTCTGCTCAAACTGCCAAAATCACCATGAACAACTCTCAAAAATATAGACTCTACTCGGTTAAAGAAAGAAATCATTTTGGGCGGATTCATAAAATTGTTAACCAATGAATCATATTCCCAATCATCAACTATGTATTTAGGATGCTTTAACGGAAAATCTAATTTATAAAGTTTTAATCTGTATAATGCACGCTGTCTGTGCGGAACGAGCTTAATGCTTTTAACGCTGTTTGCAGACTCTTCCGTTAAACCGATATTTGTCATAAGATTTACTCTCGGAACAATAATAAGCGGATAATTGAGTATTTGTGCTATTCCAAACTGAGTTGACCAAGATGTAAGCTTTCCGCCGTTTTTCATTATCTCATGCTTTTGACAGGCTTTTGAATATGCGTCACCGAAAATGGAATCATTTTTCTCCAGACCTTTCAAAATATGAACGGCTTCCTCATCATTAAGGAAATCCATATCAAAATCCACTTTATCCCAAGTACGTTTCCAAGTTGCCCAACCGGCTATTGAACCTACACGTGCAAAAAAATAGTCACTTTTCACCGAATTATATGTATTCAAGTGATTCATGCCGGTAATAATTCCGATTTTATCGCTGTCGATATATCTTTCCAACATTTCTTTACAAAATGGGAAAAAACTCTCTGAAGCTACACAATCGTCTTCAATGATAATCAGCCTGTCAACTTGTTCGAAGCACTTAGTTATTCCCGTGAAAATACGTCTGCCGCAGCCCAAATTAACATCGGAAAAATCCTTAACAACATCACATTCCCAATCAATATCATCGAAAATTTCTCGACATTTTTTTATATTTATAATATCGCTTTCGTTATTTTCTCTTGGTCCGTCCTGAATTAAAAACAATTTGGAAGGCCGAGCCTCTTTAACAGTCGCAAAAACTTTTTTCAGCTGTTCCGGTCTGTTAAAAAATATCATTGCAACCGGCACATCTGTTTTTACGGGTTTTAACTCGCTCATCTTCAAAACTCCCCATCTAACACTTTAATAGAAGCTAAATCTGTATAAAATTCTAACTTTTCCAAAATGCTCATCACATTTCAAACACTAAAATATTTTGTAAACCAATCTACTCTCGATACTTAATTATTTTTAAGATTCATTATACCCTAATTTAACATTTCTTTAATAACGGTAATGTCTTCGACAATCAAAAAATCATTATGATTACAGCCATTCATTACTTTAAATGCCGTTTCGATAACTTCACTTAATTATATTATTCCAATCCTTTAAGCATTGTTTTCAAATCGCAAATAAAAGCTTTATCAAGTACCCCGATGGTTTTCCTGCTGTCATACTCCTCTGAAAAATCAATGGACTTTATAGCTTTTGCTATATTTTCAGGTGTTTGTTCGTCATAATAATATACGCACTTTCCGATACCGGACTCTTCGACGACGGGTATTCTTACGCTTACAACTCTAAGTCCGTTTGCCATATAGGAAAGAATTTTAGACGGAAATGAAGTGTCATTAAATTTAGCATTGGGGTTTTGGGTACTCAATCCTATATCACAGCTTTGAATAAATTTAATATACTCTTCTCCGGATAACAGTCCGTCATAAGTTATATCGGCTTTGGATTTTTTTGAAATATTATCTATGGTATTAAGCATTTCAGCTTTTTCTTTTTCATTGCCAAAGCCTAAAATATGAACATGATAATTCTCATCAAGAAACAAAGCAGACTCTGCCGACGCTATCGCTCCGCCTTTTCTCGGATCAAACGTTCCTGCATAAACGCAATGAATTTTACCATCGGAAAAGAGCTTCGGCATTTCTTTTTCAATATGATATGTACCGTAAATAATAACTTCGGGCTTTTTTTCCGTATTTACCTTTTCGGATAAAAGCTCTGTCGGGAAAATAAAGCCGTCGGCAATTTTGAAAAAATCGTATTCTTTTTGCGTTGTTTTTTCATCGCCGATAACATCGCCGTAAATCTCTTCCGCTTCGATAATCAACTTAAACCCTTTTAGTTTTTTAAGCCTTTTCACGAGAGACATATAACCGAGCGAATGGTAAACCATAACTATGCTGTCTTTGTTTGTATTCTTAATCATATACAAAAACAGCTTTGTTTTTAAGATTACTCTGTCTATAACCGAAACTATTCTGTTTAATCTTGGTAATGATGAAAAAAGCTTAAGTGTAGTTTTGTCTGTAAGTTTAACTTTTTTTGATTTGCAAAACTTCTTTTCCACCGCTCCCGACGCAGAAACAATTTCCGTGCTGTAACCCGCTTTCTCAACAGCCTCACAAATATAATTCATTTTATTAACGGCAGCCAAAACAAAATTTGTTCCCGAATCGGGCAAATTATAGTAACCTAAATAAAAAATCTTCTTCATATTTTTCAACCTTCACATAACAAAGCTTTAATTCCCATTACTTTTTTCTGTCGATAAATCCGAATAAAGTTTTAAGTATTCGCCCATATTTTTGTTGCTGTCGAAGTTTTCTTTTGCAAACTTAATGCAAGCATCAGAATACGATTTCTTACCGTTGTTAAGCACCGCTTCAATCGACGAATAAACAGTATCCGCCGACAAATCGCTCACAACGCAACCGCAAGATGTATTTACAAGTTCGGGATTTGCGGTATAGCTGTTCGTTACAACAGGTGTTCCGCAAGCAAGAGCCTCGGCAACGACCTTTCCAAAAGTTTCTTCTTTGGAAAGCTGTAAGAACACATCTGCTGCATTGTAATATTTAACAAGTTCATTTATATCTTCTGTAGTCGGTACCGATATAATATTTTGAGGCAAAT
>CAMJYS010000095.1 GCA_946410005.1 uncultured Clostridia bacterium
CACGATTTAACGGACGAGCATGTACATATTTTAAACATTGCTGACGAATGCAAAAAATCAAATAATTTAGAACTTCCGATTATTTTTTATTCTACTTCCAAAATAACTTTCCCTGGCGATGGAATAGCTTTTATGGCGTGTTTTGGAGAAAATTTAAAGAATTTCAGAAAAATGTATTCTATAAAGACAGTGGGATTTGATAAATTAAATCAGCTAAGACATTTTAGATTTTTGAAAAATAAATATAACTTGTTAAATCACATGAAAAAGCATAGAAACGTCATAAAACCTAAGTTCGATATGGTTTTAAGTACGCTTGAAAAAGAGTTTTCTAAAAATCCGATAATTAAATGGAATAACCCTCGTGGAGGATATTTTATAAGTGTAGATACAATGCCGAATTGCGCTAAATCAACTGTTGAGCTTTGTAAAAATCTTGGCGTTAAATTAACCGGCGCCGGAGCTACATTTCCATATAAATTTGACGAAGAAGATACGAATATACGACTTGCTCCGACGTATCCTTGCATTGACGATTTAAAAATCGCAATAGATGTTTTTTGTTTGTGTGCAAAGATAGCTTATATAAAAAACAAATTAAAATAGGAAGGATGTTAATCAAAAATGATTAGGTTTAAAAAAAGTAAAATGATTTTGTTTCTTGTATGTGTTTTTTCAATATTTATTACGAAAGTAAAGGCTGATATTCGATGTTTTAAAGTTCCGCAAAATAAAAGTTTATTACTATCAAATTCCAGTAAATATTCTCCTGATTTAAAATGGAAAACGGCCGATAAATCAATCGCAAACGTGAATGAATATGGTATAGTTACTGGGGTCTCGCAAGGTAAAACAGAAATAAAAATGACGAATTTAAAAAATTCAACTGTTACAGGATATGATATAGAGATAATAGAAGAAGAACCCATACGTACCTTCGGAATTTCGTCTAATTTAGTTGCTTCTAACGAAAATTTCCAAGCCGAAGTATTTACTCCTAAAAACGCGGTAGCGGTAAAATTTTTAGTAACCGGCAAAAATTATAAAAGAGAGTTCGTTGTAAATAAAAAAGAAAAAGAGCAAAGAGGCAGTTTTCTTTGGAAGAAAGATTTGAAAATCCAACCGGAAGGAATTTATAAAATTGAAGTTTTTTCTAAAATAAATAACCAATGGAAAACTTGTAGCGAAGGAACGTGCGGTGTAAAGATTTTAAAAAAATATAACGCAGAAAATACATTCTTGGGGGAAAAAAGGGTAAGTAGAAAATGCGAGAATTTTATAAAGTCGTTTGAAGGTTTTGTGCCGAATGTTTATAAAGATGTTGCAGGGTACTTTACTATTGGATATGGCAAATTACTTCTACCGTACGATGTTTTCTATGATAATGTAAGTAAAGAAGAAAGCAATTTAATATTTTTAAAAAGCTTAAATGAAAATTTCTCAACTCCGCTCAATAAATTTTTGCTAAATAATAAAATTAAGTGCAGTCAAAATCAATTCGATGCACTTTTGAGTTTTACATATAATTTAGGAATCGGTTGGCTTAGTTCTAAAAATAAAATAAAAAGCACTATATTAGATTCTCAAACAGTAAATACCGCTATTTTAGGTAAAGTAACTTCGTCTAACGGAATTTATTTAAGAAAAACACCTGACACAACTTTAAAACCAACGGGAGTGTTAAGGTGCGGCGATGTGGTTACGATTTTATCCGAAGAAAAGGTAAACGAAAAATGGTATAAAGTTTCAACTGAATTAGGCAAAACAGGATTTTGTTGTGCTGATTATTTAAAATTAAACACAGTAAACACTAGCGAGATTGACCTAGACAAAATCGATAGCGAAGAATTTGTAAATTATTTTTCAAAATATCATAATGCTGGAAGGAAATGTTGTATCCTATTACTTAAACGTAGATTTTGCGAACTTGATATTTTCTTCAAAGGAAAATATATAAGTGTATCGGATTGTAAATTAAGTAATTTTGATTATGCTATACCGGATTGCATGAAAAATAAGATTTAGATAAATAAAATATTGACAAAATGTAGATAATATAGTAATATGTTGATATAGATATTATGATTTAGAAGGAGTTTTTATGGCACTTAGAAATATAGTACTCGAAGGAGACCCTATTTTATACAAAAAATGCAGAAAAGTAGAAAAATTTGATGAATCGCTTTCGACTCTTATAGACGATATGTTGGAAACTATGAAAAATTCTAACGGAGTAGGTCTTGCGGCTCCTCAGATTGGAATTTTAAAAAGAGTTGTGGTTATAAACGTCGGAGATGGAAATATTGAGCTTGTAAATCCGACAATAATAGCATTTAGCGGTGAACAAAGAGAAGGAGAAGGTTGCCTTTCTTGTCCCGGACAATATGGAGTTACACTGCGTCCAAAATTTGTAAAAGTTAAAGCGCAAGATAGATTTGGAAACGAAGTTGTATATCAAGGACAAATGCTTAAAGCAAGAGCGTTTTGCCACGAAATAGACCATTTAGACGGAATTTTATTCAAATCACGTATAGTTAAATAGTAAAAATTAAAGCCTTCGACAAATTAATGTCGGAGGCAATTATTTTTTTATTATTTTTGGTCATTATTGTCACTAATATAGCATCTTATAAATGTCACCATTGATACAATCATGTGTACGAAGAAAAACACTCCTAAGCCTATAAGAAAAGCTACAGAAGGAACGCCTATTAAAAGGTCTATTGTAAGCGCTGCTATGGATGTTATTATCGTACCAATTGAACCGGTTAATAAACATCCGATATTTTTCTTTAAGCAATATCTTGTTCGGATGCATAAACTAGTGCAAGAACTAAAAAATAGTACACCAAGAACATAGACTAACACAAACGCAGCAATAGAAAACGCAATCCAAATGCTGTTGTTAATTAGTGGCGTACTTCCTCTAAAAAACAATATTCCAGAAATTATGCCGGCTATTAATCCAAAAACCGAACTTTTTAATTGACATCCTGGGCAAATACATTGTTCGCTGTTATTATTTGTCTTCATTTTTATCAACTCCCACTAACATATTATGTGAAAAGTAGGAGCTTTGTTAATGTTATCTTTTTTTCGAAATAATAGAGCCAATTTCTAATATAATGTCGTTTTGATATTTTGTTCCGCCGCTGATTGAATTTAAATCTTCGTCGGAAATATTTTTAACGCTTTTAGCTCTAAGAATATTTTCTATATATAGTAATATAGTATATATTTTGTAATTCGTAAGTCTTCGACCGGTTTT
>CAMJYS010000096.1 GCA_946410005.1 uncultured Clostridia bacterium
TACCCGAAAATATTGTTTTCTTCTACAATATACCAGTTTTCCCATTGTCCGCAGATACGAATTTTTTTATTTTGCTTACATGAAAAAGAAATTTTAGAATTTTTACTTGGACGTAAATAGGTATTTGTATTTGTTTTTAATATTCCAAATTCATTAATTTTGTGATGAACGAAAGGTAACCCGAAAAATTCGCAAATCGAAATGGTAATTACTCCGCAAATATTATCAATATTTCCTCGTAACCAATTCAAATCTTTTTTGTTATTATTTAAAAACATAGATACGATACATTCCGGATAAAATCGTAATTCTTGATTTTTATTTGAAATTAAATTTATATTTAGCGGATTATAATATATATTTTTTAAATTTCTGTGGATTATTTTAGATATCATTGTAGATTCCGGATTCCCTGAATTAAAATAAATAGATAATCCCGATTTTTTGCAAGGAATGCAATTAATAGAATTATTAGTTTTAAAACTTAAAATGATACTTTCTTTAGGATTTTTTGAAGGAATAAATTCTCCAAAACTGTGATTTATACCGCAATACGTTAATTTTTTTGCAATATTTATATTTATTAAATTTATATAATAGCTTGCTGTTACTCCTCCGGGCAATCTTTTGTATTCATTGTTTGTATTTTTTAAATATACCTTAAAAATGTCAATCACCGCTCTGAAAATATATTTTTACTAAAAATATATGCAAAAATATTTTCGAGAGTGTATGAAACGGCTCTGTGAATTATTGATTTTCGCCGTTAAAATATTTAAATATTGCTTCTGCGCAAGGTTTTGTAATGCCTTTGATTGATAGTAATTCTTCGGTAGAAGCAAGCGATATATTTTTTATGCTACCGAATTTTTTCAATAATATTTTAGAAGTTTTTTCTCCAACGCCGGGAATATTAGTAAGCTCCGAAGTTTTTACGCGCTTGTTTCGTAAAGATTTATGATAGCCAATCGTAAATCTGTGTACTTCGTCTTGTATTTTAGTTAAAAAATTAAAAACGGATTTGTGCTTAGCGATGTCTATTATTTCTTCATGGGTAGTGATAGCTCTTGTGCGATGCCTGTCGTCTTTTACCATTCCGAAAATAGAAACATTTATGTTTTCTTTTGAAAATATTTCTCTGGCGGCGGAAGTTTGACCTACGCCACCGTCGATTAAAATTAAATCAGGAAGTTTTCCGAAACTATTGTCAGTATCTTTATTTTCTCTGTAATTTTTTATGCGTCTTTCTAAAACTTCCCTTATAGAATTATAGTCATCTTGATGGTCGATAGTTTTAATTTTAAAGCGTTTGTACGAAGATTTTAAAGGGACAGCGTTCTTAAAAACTACCATTCCGCCAACATTGTCGCTGCCTTGAAGATTAGAAATATCGTAAGCTTCGATATAATACGGAACGGTTTCAAGATGAAGTATATCTTTTAATTTCTGTAAAACTTGTAAGTCGTCATTCTGGTTTTTGATGTTAAAAGCTTCATATGCGTTGTTTTTGCACATTTGAACGAGTTTAAACTGTTCGCCTTTTATTGGCTTTAAAATTTTAATGTTTTTATTTTTAGTTTTATAAATCCACTTTTCTATGAGTTCTTCGTTTTCGATGTCGCCATCAAGAGTTATATTTTCAGGTATATCAGTTTTTAAGTCGTAATACCTTTTTATAAATTCCGTTCTTAAACTGATTTCGTCCTCAAAAGAATCGAACAGAAAATTTTCAGTGTCGTAAAGATTTCCGTTTTCAAATCTAAAAACGTGAATAGATGCCTTGTTGCCACTAATAGCCAAGGCGATAACGTCTTGATTTTTTACTTTATTAGAAACAACTTTTTGCTTTTCTTTGACGATAGTTTTTATGGATTTTATTCTGTCACGTAAATTTGCTGCTTTTTCAAAGTTTAAATTTTCAGAAGCGGCTATAA
Organism: uncultured Clostridia bacterium; assembly: GCA_946410005.1. Lineage (GTDB taxonomy): Bacteria > Bacillota > Clostridia > Oscillospirales > Acutalibacteraceae > UMGS1491. The sequence continues at coordinate 1,935 of CAMJYS010000096.1, forward strand.
TTTCGCTGTTTAATTTTTCGATAGTGTTTTTACTTCCGTTTTTTATAAACGATATAGCTTCGTCGATTATAGATTTATAAGTTTTAGAAGAAATATTTTGCTTACACGGAGCAATACACTTATTAATATAATAATTCAGGCAAGGTCTGGTTTTTGACGTTAAAAAGTTTCTATTGCAAGTAGGAAGCTTAAAAATATTAATCACTTCCTGAACTAAATTTTTTACATAAAAAGAATTCATATAAGGTCCGAAATACAGGGAAGAAGGGTTATTTTTTTGCTTTACATATAAAATTCTCGGAAAAGCTTCGTTTGTGATTTCTATATAGTTATATCCCTTGTCGTCTTTGAGTAAAACGTTGTATTTAGGCTTATGGCGTTTTATTAAACTGCATTCCAAAACTAAGGCTTCGAATTCACTATCAGTAACGATGTATTCAAAGTCTTTGATATTAGAAACCATAGCTTTTATTTTTTCGGAGTGTTTTTTACTGCTTAAAAAATATTGAGAAACACGACGTTTTAAAATTTTAGCTTTTCCGATGTAAATTATGTTTTTGTCGGAGTCTTTCATAATATAAACGCCAGGTTTTTCGGGCAATTTATTAGCTTTTGTCTTTAAAAAATCCATAGTTTAAACATACCTTATAACTTTAATATTTTCTTTAAATATTCTCCTGTGTAAGAATTTTTATTCATTGCAACACTTTCAGGAGTTCCGGTTGCAATAATAGTTCCGCCGTTATCCCCGCCTTCTGGTCCTAAATCTATTATGTGGTCGCAAGTTTTAATTAAATCTAAATTGTGCTCGATAAGAAGTACAGTATTTCCAGCGTCGACGAGTTTTTGTAAAACTAAAACAAGCTTGTGCACGTCGGCAATATGCAAACCTGTTGTGGGTTCGTCTAAAATATATAAAGTTTTTCCGGTAGACCTTTTTGAAAGTTCAGAGGCAAGTTTAACTCTCTGAGCTTCACCGCCCGATAAAGTTGTTGCGGATTGACCGAGTTTTATATATCCAAGACCGACTTCTTTTAATGTTTCGATTTTCCTTTTTATTTTAGGTATATTCTCGAAAAATTTTAACGCTTCGTCAACTGTCATGTCTAAAACATCACTTATAGTTTTGTCCTTGTACTTTATTTTGAGCGTTTCGGAGCTGTATCGTTTACCTTTACAAACTTCGCAAGGAACATAAATATCAGAAAGAAAGTGCATTTCAATTTTTAATATACCGTCGCCTTGACATGCTTCACATCTACCGCCTTTAACATTAAAAGAAAACCTGCTTGAATTATATCCTCTAATTTTGGC
>CAMJYS010000097.1 GCA_946410005.1 uncultured Clostridia bacterium
TAACGAAACAATCTTTACTATACAAAAATTCTTCGAAAACAACTTAAATGTTTCTGAAACTTCAAGAAAACTTTTTGTGCATCGTAATACACTTGTTTACAGAATCGAAAAAGTTAAGAAAATTACAGGGCTTGACCTTCGTGAATTTGAAGACGCAATAGTCTTTAAAGTTGCAATGATGGTAAAAAGATATTTAACTTCAAATCCTGTTAAATTTTAGTGATTGATAATTGTTGTAAAATATGCTATAATGAAGATGTAGCAATTTATTTGGCAACAAATTGGGAAATAAATATTTTTTACTTGAATAATTATTAAAAGTGTTGCCTTGGTTTTGGCAACACTTTTATTTTAAAAAATTAGGAGTTTTTAATATGATAGAAGTTAAAAACGCATGCAAATCCTATGATAACCAAAGTTTAGCATTGGATGATGTAAGTTTTACTATATCTGACGGAGAATTTGTTTTTATTGTTGGTGCGTCAGGTTCAGGAAAAAGTACTCTTCTTAAATTATTAACAAAGGAGGAAGAACTAACTTCCGGTAGAATTATTATAAACGACACAGACATAACAAGATTAAAAAAGAGAAAAATTCCTTATTTGAGAAGAACAATGGGAATAGTTTTCCAAGACTTTAGAGTTATAGAAAAAATGACGGTTTTTGAAAATGTTGCGTTTGCCATGCATATAGTTGGTGCAAGGTCAAGAGACATCAGAAGAAGAGTTCCGTATGTTTTGAATTTAGTGGATCTTGGCGATAAAGCAAGGAAGAAAGTCTCAGAACTTTCCGGAGGAGAAAAACAACGTGTAGGACTTGCAAGAGCTCTTGTTAATAATCCGAGTATGATAATTGCGGACGAGCCTACCGGCAATATCGACCCGTCTATGTCTTACGAAATAGTCGAGCTTTTAAGTCAGATTAATAAATGTGGGACAACCGTTGTTATGGTTACACACGATATTTCGATAGTAAAGAAATTCAATTTTAGAGTTATAGAAATTTCGGAAGGAAAATTAAAAAGAGATACAAAATCAGAAGTAGAAAACGAAGGTGAAAAAAGTGAAAATTAAGTATTTTTTTAAAGAAGGATGCAAAAACGTATGGTCAAACGGAATTATGTCCGCTGCGTCAATTTTAGTAATGATATGCTGTATGATTTTAACCGGTGGAGCGCTTTTAATGTCCGTAAACCTAAATAATGCTTTGAAATCCATTGAAAATCAAAATAGTATAACTGTGTTTTTAAACGATAATATTCGTAGTCAATCGAAGATAGCAGAAGTAAAAAATAAAATACTTCAAAATTCTAATATTATAAGTTGTGAATATTATTCGAGTGAAGAAGCTACCGATAAATATCACGATGTTTTGGGCGATAATTTGTATGAAATAATTAAGGAAGATCAAAATACATTTCCAGAGGCTTTTCACGTTACAATGAAAGATTTATCAATGTATAACAAAACTGTTTCTGCGCTAAGTTCGATAGAAGAAGTTCAGTCAGTTAGTGATAGAAGTGAAACCGCAGGAAAACTTTCTAATTTAAGTAGACTTATCTCACAAGGCGGAATGTGGATTGTTTTAGCGCTCGGTATAGTTTCACTTTTCATAATTTCAAATACAATAAAAATTACAATGCATAATAGAAGATTTGAAATCAGCATAATGAAATCTGTCGGTGCTACAAATGGATTTATAAAAGCGCCATTTATTATCGAAGGAGCGATAATAGGTGTTGTTGCAGCTGTATTTTCAACGTTTATGCTTAATCTAGTTTACGAAAAACTTTTAGGAGTAATAAATGGTATAATGCCGTTTAGTTTTATTGGTTTTTCAAGTATATTCTGGAAAGTTTTCGGGAGTTTTATCTGTGTTGGAATCGCGTTTGGCGTTGTCGGAAGTTTGATATCACTTCAAAGGTATTTGAATAAAGAAGGCGGCGATGTAGTTGCCTGGTAAAATAAAAAGAAGTTTATCTTTAATTTTTGCAGTTATTTTTGCGCTTCCTTTTTCCGCAAACGCAAAATTAGATGTAAAGAAAATTGAACAATCAAAAGCAGAATTAAAGAGCAAAAAAGCGGAATTGAATAAAAAACTTAGCGAAGCTTCGAATAAGGTTCGTGAAGATGCCAAAGAAATGAAATCAACACAAGATAAAATAAGTAGCTGTCAGCAAGAAATAGACGCTTGCAATAGGTACATAAATTTTTATGACAACGAGATTTTAAAAATGGAATCTCAAATAGAAACAATCAACGAAGATATAGACCAAAAGAAAACAAAACTCAAAAAATGTTTGAAATCGATTTATATGGCCGGAGATACGTCAACGCTTGATATAGTTTTAGGTGCAAAAGATTTTAATGACTTTTTGGATAAAGCTGACGTTGTGCGTTCGGTTAGTACGACTATTCAAGAATTGATTGACGGATTGAACGACGATATAGACTCTATAAATCAGAAAAAAGAAGAAATTTCGAGCCATAAAAAAGAGCAAGAAAAACTTAAAACCACACTAGAATCAAGTCGTGCTAATTTAGAAGTTTTGTATAGACAAAATGAGCAAGAATTATCTAAATCCCAATCGGAAGAAAAAGCCGCTAAACAGGCGATAGATGAAAATGATGCTGAATCGAGAGCCATAGACGAACAAATCAGAAGGTATTACGAAGAAGAAAGACGTAGAATAAGAGAACAAGAGGAAGCCAGACGAAAAGCTTTGGCACAGAAAAATCAGACAAATAATAATAATCAACCAGTTGCTCCGATAACACCCGTAGCAAAAGGCAAATATGTTTGGCCGGCACCCGGATATTCTAAAATAACTACTGTTTTTGGTGAATCTCACGACGGAGTACATAAACGACCACACGGCGGGATAGATATAGCCGGCGCAGGAATTTATGGAGCAAATGTTGTTTCGGCTAATAGCGGTAAAGTAATAGCAGCAGGCAACGTTGAAGGATACGGAAACTATATAATTGTTGACCACGGAAATGGTATTTGTACGCTTTATGGCCACTTAAGTTGTATTTCGGTATCTACCGGACAAACTGTAACTGCCGGACAAAAAATCGGAAATGTTGGTAGTACAGGAAAATCAACCGGTCCTCATTTACATTTCGAAGTTAGAAAAAATGGTCAAAGAATAAATCCAAGAGTTTTTGTTTAATTTTTTAGAGGTGAGTGAGAATGAAAAATTTTTTTAATAAAAAACATTCTATAAAATCTGTTCTAATTATT
>CAMJYS010000098.1 GCA_946410005.1 uncultured Clostridia bacterium
CATAACTTTACTTTTGATTGTTCACCTCCGCTTAAAGTTTTTAATTTTTGCGTAGCATTTTTAGATGAAATAGCGCATATTGCAAGTTGCTTTCTGATTTCTTGCTCCGTAAAATTCGAGAAATTTTCTCTGACGATTTGAATAGGTGTTAAATCATAGTTCTCCCATTTTAAATCTTGCTCAAAATAGTTAATTTTTACATAATCTGCGAACTTGAAGGTTCCGGAAAGAGGTTTAATCTTACCCATCAGAGTTTTTAAAATGGTGGTTTTGCCTATTCCATTAAAACCTGTTATAATAATCTTTTCTCCGGATTTTACTTCAAAGCTCAAACTTGGCAATAGCGGTTTTTCATAACCAACAACTAAGCTATGAACTTTTAAAGCTTTTGAAGAGCTTATCGGGGTACATTTAAAACTAAAATACGGTTTAACAGTGTTTTGCGGAGCTACCATTTTATCCATTTTTTCAAGCTTTTTCATTCTAGATTGCGCTTGCTTTGCAGTAGATGCTCTTACTCTGTTTTTCGCAATATAATCTTCCAACTTTTTAACTTCTTTTTTCCATGATGCATATTGCTTTATATAACTTTCTTTTTGTATTCCCTTTATCTTCAAAAAATTACTAAGGTTTCCCGCATATTTCGTTATCTTTTGAAATTCTATGTCTAAAATACAATTTGTTATTTTATCTAAAAATTCAAAATCATGAGAAATAACCATAAAATTATTTTTGAAATTTTTCAAAAAATCCGAAAGCCACTCTACATGCTCTTTGTCCAAAAAATTCGTCGGCTCATCTAATAACAAAACATCTGGATTTTCGAGCAACAATTTTGCAAGTATAACCTTTGCTCTTTGTCCGCCGCTCAAATTTTTTAAAATTGAATTCACTCCGATTGAAGTTATTCCCAGTCCGTCGCAAACTTTTAAAACATTACTTTCAATTTCATAAAACCCTCTGTTTAAAAGTAAACTTTGATAATCCGATGCTTTTTGCGAAACATCGTCACTAAAATTTTCCATCATATTTGAATATATCTCGTTTAACTTATGCTCTATATCGTATAAATCTTTAAAAGCAGTTTTTAAATACTCAAAAACAGTCTTGTTGTCATCTATTTTTGCATACTGATCCAAATATCCTATTTTTTTATTTTTCTGCCAGCGTATATCACCGCTATCAGGGGTTATTTCACCTATTAACGACCTCAAAAGTGTACTTTTTCCGGTACCGTTTTGTCCTACAATCCCCATATGCTCGCCCTTAAAAATTTCAAAACAAGCATTTTTATAAAGCAATTTATCTCCGAAAGAATGAGTAAGATTATTAACTTCCAAAACAGCCAAGCAAAATCACCTCCATTTTATATTTTTACTTACATATTTCTATATTTTTTTACATATTTTTATTGAAAAAAACATATGCATATGGTTGAAATAAATAAAATTATATGATAATATACTTATAAAGTACATCACTTTGCATATTATACGTAGTGAAAATATTTGTCAATCACTACGAATTTATTTCAGATTTATGGGGGAATGGAACATGTCCAAAAAATTCGATGCTAAAAAAATAATAACTTTATCTATCGCCGGTGCGGTAATGTTCTTCCTGACAGGATGTGGAAATAACTCTACAAATAATGATTCCGATCAAGAAACAGGAAAAGTTACACTTGACTCGAATGATAATCAAGCTGTAAGCGAACAAGATATGGATGACGACAACGATATGAATACTCCTAATATGGTAACGGTTGAATATCCTGATGAAGGAAAAGCAAAAATAACGAATGAGGACGACACCGTTGGTATTGTAGAAAACAAAGACGGTGTAATATCAAGCACATCGTATATCTATAAAAACCAAAAAATAGATTCGGTAATAATGACTATGGAATTTAAATCAAACAATGAAGCTAAAAAAGAATATGAAGAATTAAAAGATGACAAAGAAATTTACAGTTCAGTAGAATTACAAGAAAATAAAATTGTCTGCAAAGCTAATGAAAATTATGTAAAGGAATATTCTGAAAAAACTCAAGATGAACTTTATAATGAGCTTAAGGAAATTTATAAAGATATGTTACAAGATTGATTATATCCCCTCCAAGATTTTTCTTGAAGGGGAATTTTTATGCTTTTTTATTTATGTTCGGTACACTTTTTTTCGGAAGTGATTTATTGGTAATTTTATTATAAATTTTTTCAGCGCCTTTGTATATTCCGTAGCAAGCTCCAGCAACTGCTCCTAATCCTACTGTCCCAAGACCCAAAGTCGTCACCGCTTTTGTTAGCGTAGGATGTTCGCTTGTCTTGTCTAATATCACTAATGTACAATTTGAACAGTCTTTTTTTTTTATATATATGCCGTGCTTTTCGATTATATTTTCCAATATATTTTGTTTTTTAAATGGGAAGCCAGTAAAATGACGAAATTGGTCAACATCTTTATGTTCTTCCATAAATTCACATTCAAAATCGCATACTTTATCTACAACAGCTTTTGTTTTGTCAATATAATTGTCAAAATTTTCACTTGTTATTTCATAAAGAACTACTCCAACCTGATGGTCTTTATTTCTTGATTTTATATTTTTTAACCAATCATATGTTCTATTTACCAATTTTTCTTTTTCAGTTTCTACATTCATACAAATAATTACATAAGTACAGTATGGTATGCCAATATTAAGTTTTGAGCTTTCTAAAAAGTTATTTATCCATTTCTTTTGGGCTTTGTTTTCAGCACCTAAATCTGAAGGAATGTCAAATAGTCTAATTCTACTTCCTTCGTAATATAAATTATAGGCATTTATGCCTTCGAAATTTTGTTTAACTTTATCTGTTGTATACGATTTTATAAAGTTTTCTTTCCCTATGTCATCGTCACCAACTACGGCTACGTTTATAGTGTTTTTGCAATTTGGCGTTTCTGTGTCCGCAAGAACACTCGGTAGCCCTGTAGCTAACATTAAACCACTTAGAACAACGGAAGTTAATTTTTTGAACAAATTCATATAATACCTCCAAATTTATTTTATGTTATAATTATATCACAATATTTTTATAATGTCAACGGTTTTTAGAATAATTTAAATTAAATTTTGCGATTGATTTTTTATACATTAAATTTTGATATTCTACTTGCAAATCATTTTGCTTTATGATATATTTTAAATGTAAGGACGTTTAGCTCAGCTGGTAGAGCATTCGCTTGACGTGCGAAAGGTCAGC
>CAMJYS010000099.1 GCA_946410005.1 uncultured Clostridia bacterium
GCTTCCGGCTTACTTGACATAGATTTTGAAAGCCTTAGAAAAATAAATTCTGACGTAAAAGTCTTGATAAAAGTTAATGGCAAGAAAATAAACTTCCCTTTTGTTCAAACTTCCGACAACAGTTTTTACTTAGACCATTCTTTTGATAAATCAAAAAATAAAAACGGTTGGGTGTTTTTAGATTACAGAAATGATTTAAATAATCAAAATCAGAAAAATTATATACTTTACGCTCACAATATGAAAAATCAAACTATGTTCGGCACTTTAAAAAATACAATGAACTCGGATTGGCTAAAAAATACAGATAACTTTACAATATACACTTACACGGAAAATGAATATACTCTTTGGAGAATATTCAGCGTATACAATACGAAAAATTTATCAGAGTATTTAAAAACCAATTTTTCATCCAACGAAGAATATCAAAGCTTTTTAAATTCACTAAAAATAAAAAGCATTTTTAATTTTAACACCGACCTAGATAATACAGAAAAAATTTTAACATTGTCAACGTGTAACGGATTCAACTCTCGTATAGTTTTACACGCAAAGTTTTTATCAAGCAAACCTACTAAATAACTAATTTCAAAAAATTAAACTCGATAGCTAATTTAAACTATCGAGTTATTTTATTGCTTATTTTGCAAAATGTTTTCCGTTTGTTTTTAAGCGAGTTAGATAAATTCCAGCTATTGAAAACATCGCAAGAATTACATAAAAGTATAGATTATCGTATGTTTTTGGGCTATCGATATCTTCTTTTGAATCTTCAACTTTTTCTTTATTATTGACCTCATCTAAAACTTCTTCTTTTGTATCTTCTTCGTGAGTTTTATCAATGTCATTTTTATCGTTATTTGAAGATCCTGAATTAGATGTTCCCGGAGAAGTTTTTTCGGCAACTTTAAATTCACTCGTTGATTTATATTCACCATCTTCTAATATGTAATTCTTTTCTGTACTGCTAGCACACAATATTTCAGCTTCGTTTTCTATTGTATCTTTATCGTCTTCTGTTACTGTATATTCTGCGTATAAATCGACCGAACCTTTTGCTGGAATACTTTTTATTGTAACCAAATTTGCGGATTCCACAACATATTCTGCATTATTTTTATCTTCCGGTTCTAAAAATTTAGCACCTATTTTGTTTTCTTTTACAGATACATTTTCAACGCCATGATTATCTAAACTTTTAACCGTTATTTTGTATTTTACAACGTCTCCGGATTTATATGATTCTTTTTTATCGACTATATTTTTTGTAATATCTAATTTGAATGTTCCGCTAACTTCTTGCCATTCACCATATATCACAACATCATTTTCCGGCATCGTAAATGTGTCTTCTTTATACCATCCTAAAAATTTATATCCGTTAGCAGTAGGTTTATTTGCAACGGTTACTTTTTCTCCAGGTGCATATTGTTTTTCTAAAGGCAATAAGCTTTCTGGATTTGGAGGTAAAATATAATTTCTTGTATCACTTGGGTCTTTTTCTAAACCGTAAAATTTATATGTTACTTTATATTTTACTTTTTCAAAATTTCCGACTAATCCTACATCATTATTTGGCATTGCAAACGTTCCGTCAATTATATTATTTTCCGATATTCCGCTTTTCGCTTTCCAACCCAAAAATTTATACCCGTTAATTATATCTCCTGATTTTAATGTATCTAACGTTACATTATTGGATTTATAGTAACTTTTTTCTTTCGTAACCACATAATTTTCGGGGCCTTCGCCTTCTATCTGATATGTAACTTTATATGGTGATATTTGGCTAAAACTTCCGACTAATTCTACGTCATTTGTAGGCATTGTAAAACTACCGTTAGAAATTGTCACACCACCGGATTTTACACTCCAGCCACTAAATTCATATCCTTTAGCATTTACATTAGCTGCCACACCGACTTTTACTCCGGCAGAGTAAGATTGTTCTTCCGGTACTTTCACTCCACTTGGAACAGTTCCTTCAAAGCTATAACTTACTTTATAAAGTTCTGCATCGTCACTTCCCATATACGCATGTACTACATCTGATTGTACGCTTAAATCTTCTTCCGAAGCTTTTGCGTAATTATAAAAATCTCTTCGTTTTTCTATATCCGCAGTATTCGGATCATCAATTGTAGGAGTTGTTGTAGCTACTACTACTTTTAATTCTCCTCCGGCTTGCAATTTGTTAACTTTAAACGTTATTGTTCTCGTCGCAGGATCGTAATGCAAACCTTTATAATCGTTTCCTTTATAAACGCTTTTTTCTTTTATTGTTTCAACTTGTGCGGCATATTCCGAATCATTTTTATTAACATCATCAACCACATATCCCGAACATGAACCAGAGCTATCCTGTTTTGTCGCTACTATAGCTCCGTTAACTGCCACAAATCCTTCAAACGTTAATCCTTCGGGCAATTTATCCTCTACGTTTATAACGTTACTATATTCACCGGCAACGTTATTTTCGCTGGATTCAATACCTTTTTCGTCTCTGCCGTCATAAGTTACTGTTATTGTATAAAACAGCGGTTTGTTTTCTCCGACTTTTTGGCTCATAACAACATTAGCTAGGCCACTAAAAATTAACAGCATCGGCACTATTAATGCTAATATTATATATCGCTTTTTCATTTATTCACACTCCTTGACTTAAGGTTTATCTTTTATATCTGTAAAGTATCCTGGTTTTCCATTGTTTGTGTTATCTATTCTTGCATATGTTTTATCTAAATTATTAGCATCATATACTGTTCCTTGTCCACCTACAAGATTATTACATCCATAAAACATATTACCGCTACGGGTTACGTTATTAGTTACAAATTTATCGCTTACGTATATTGTTTTTAATTTTTTGCAATTATAAAATGTAACACTCATATCAGTTACCTTAGAAGTATCCAAACTACTTAAATTTAAAGATTCCAAATTTTGGCAATTATAAAATACACCACTCATATCAGTTAACTTAGAAGTATCCAAACTACTTAAATTTAAAGATTTCAAATTTATACAACCACTAAACATATTATAAGCATCTTTTAAACTGGAAGTGTTTATATAGCTTAAATCTATACTTTCCAACTTTTCACAATTTTTAAACGTTGTCCACGTACTAGTTATATTTTCAAAATTCATTCTTTCTACTATAGCTATAATATCTTCTTGTTTCAAATTATTACAATCATTAAATATACTTCCTGCACTATTAGTTA
>CAMJYS010000100.1 GCA_946410005.1 uncultured Clostridia bacterium
GTTATTTGAATTTTTATACTGTAAATTTGTTTTTCTATCTGTTTTTAGCAATGCCATCATTTTTTACTCCTTATTTTATAAAATTCAATTTACTTTTTAAATTATATCACGTTTTTCTGTAACATTCAAGTGCAAAATATCATTTTTGTATACACGAACAATCGGTGATAAAAACATTGAATATTTTTATTGTTTTTTACCAATAATAAAATTTAGGAGGTGCGTTAAAAAATGAAAACGCCAAATAAATTTGTTGACCCGAATAGTTCTACCAACGTTGAGCAAAAAACTAGAAAAAACAAAAACTTTTACATTGCAATAGCAATTTGTGCAACCGCAGTTTCAGCTGCCGCTTGGTCTACTTATGAAAGTTTAAAAAGTGTCATTGTCCCAAATCATTCTGAAAGTGAATTGAAATCTTCGCCAACTAGTTCTCATAAAATCGATACGACGACTAAAAACTCTATAATTGACAGCAAGTCTTCATCAACCGATAAGAAAGCGATACCTTTTTCAAAACAAAAATCAAAAAATGAACTCATCCCGAAGGAAGATTCAGAAAACGAAGAATTAGAGCAAGTATCAGCATCAGCGCAGGAATCAAAAACAGTTTATCCTGTCGGAGAAAAAATAGTCAAAGAATTTAGCGACGGAAAACCGGTGTATTCAAACACTATGAAAGATTGGCGTTCGCACGACGGAGTGGATTTTCAAGCCGAAAAAGGAACTCTTGTAAAATCAGTTTCCGATGGAGTTATTAAAGACATTTATAATGATCCATCATACGGCACAACAATTGTAATTGAACACGCTGGGAAATTTGCAGCGGTATATTCCGGGCTTAGCGATAAAATCCTCGTAAAAAAAGGCGACAAAGTCAGAGTAAGTCAAGAAATAGGTTACGTTGACAAAGTACCATGTGAAATGGCGGAAGAATCTCACTTACACTTTATGGTTCTCAAAGACGGAAAATATATTAATCCGTTGACAATTTTTTAAGAAATAAATCAGCTATGTCGCTCAAACATAGCTGATTTGATATTTTGGCACCCCCTGCCAGAATCGAACTGACAACTAATCCTTAGGAGGGACTTGTTATATCCATTTAACTAAGGGGGCTTATCAATCCGTATTATAGCCTATTTTAAAGCTTTTGTCAAAATAATTTTCTATAAAACAGATTTTTTTAAGTTAAAATTTAAAAACCTTATTCTATTGTATCTTTGTATAATCAAAAACGGCAAATTGGCTACCAATGGTATTATCGAAAAAATTATCGAAAACGGAAATTTATTTATCAAGAAAGAAATCACAAAATACATACAGCACATAAAATGGTTCCACTCTGCTCTACAAGTTTCAAGCAAAAATCTCTCGAAATATTCTTTATTATAAACTTGATTTAAATTAATATTTCTCTTTGAAAATCCATTTTTAGCTACATATTGAGGAAGCTTATCTTTCCATTTTTTTATTTTTAAATATTTAACATAAAACTTTCCGTTATTCTCGAATTTTCTTGCTTTATAAAAATTTCTTCTATAATCGAAAAATTTTTCATTTAATCTTTGGCAAAACACTAAAATTATAAGTTGACACAAAACCATTAAGCAAAAATTTATAGCGACACATTTAAGTATATCGTCACCTAAAAACATCTATATTCTCCCTACTAATCTAATTCTTTCATAGCTTTTTTAGCTTGCGAAAGTTTAGATTCAGCTTCTGAAATTAACGCACTTCTTTCTTCTCCTAAATTCTTAGGAACAGCTTTTTTATACATATTTATCGCTTCTACATACATATCGTAGGCCGACATCATTTTATTATAATGGTCTTTGGATTCGCTTGGTACCTTTGGGCCAAGTTTTTCTTTTAATTTATCTACAAAATCAGAGAGTTTTTGAGCAGTTACTTCTAATTTTTCGGTAGATGATTTTGAGCCATTATACGAAATTATTTGGTCAATATATTATCGAGTAAATCATTAAAATCTTGATTTTGAAGTACAACTTCTTTAACGTATTCTGCTTTTGTAAAAACAGTATTCCTGCTAAATATCGCGAACACAATTGCTCCTATCAAAACAACTATTAAGCCTATCGAACCGACGATTATTGACTTTCTGGACAATTTTAAAGATTTCATAACTAAAAATCAGCTCCTTTTCTGAATTTTATATTATCACATAACAAAAAATAATTCACTACAAAATGTTTGTATTTATGATAAAATTTATACATAAAAAATTTATACTCAGCAAGGATGTTTTAAACTTATGAAAAAAGAGAAAAAATCTATAAATATCTCCAAAAACGATATTATCGACATAAAAATCACCGACGTTATGATAACCGGAGAGGGAGTCGGAAAATGGAACAATTGGGTTTTGATGAACTGTTTTTGTGGGTGCTTGACGACAATATAGCAGCTAAAAAATTCTATGAGCATTTGGGCTTTGTCAAAACAGAGGATTATCTGAATGATACTATTGGGGGCAAAGATCTCCGTGAAGTAAGATTTGTTTATAAAAAGGAGAGATAGAACAAAAATGTGCGAAGAATGTTACTCATCTGACAACCGGATTACACCTTTATTAAATCCGTTAGATTGCTTGGAAAATCATACGCAGTATATTTGCGGTACTTGTGGACGTTGTATCTGTATAGAACATGATCCGAAACGAGGACTTAGGCGCTGGAATTTCCCATTTAAATCATTGGGAATTGCTAAGCTATATTTAAGAACTGCTGACTATATAATGAAAAAACCTTGTGGAATCTATGAGATCCGGAGTAAGAATGGCAGATTATTATACAAAATTTTTTCTGATATTGAAGACTTGCGAGCCTATTTGAGTAAGAACAAAGACAAAAGCTGTGAAAAAATGGCTCCTGTTTTTCGAGTAGAAGAATATAAGGCTTATCCTAATACGCAGATCAGGAAATTAACTAAGGACGAAGTACAGAAATATATGTTGGAACGCTAAATTAGAATTTATAGGGGGAAATAGCATTGAAACTATTGATTGTATATTATTCGTATTCAGGAATTACAAGAAGATTGGCAGAAGATATTGCTTTTGTAAAAACAGTATTCCTGCTAAATATCGCAAACACAATTGCTCCTATCAAAACAACTACTAAGCCTACCGAACCGATGATTATTGACTTTCTGGACAATTTTAAAGATTTCATAACTAAAAATCAGCTCCTT
>CAMJYS010000101.1 GCA_946410005.1 uncultured Clostridia bacterium
TATTTTTTGCAACGTCAAATATATTTGTATTTATATTTAGATTATTATATTTTATCAATTTTATATATTTTTTCATTTCTTCTTTTTCTCTTCCTGGTGGTAGAGCGTTTTCTAGACATTTTCTTATTTTATATAAAATATCAATATCGTCAATAAAAAAATTCATTTCATCAGTACACTCTGGATACTTTGGTAAAACATCGTTTTTTAATTTTTCTACTAATAAACCAAGATGCCTTACAGTTAGTTCGCCGTTAATTATAATTTCTTTTATGCAAAGAGGTATGTTTTCTTGGGTTTCTAAAAAGTACTCTATACTTTTAACAACAAAATCCACATCATCTTGAAGGCTATCTTTGGCTTTTGTTTCATTTTTGATTTCATTTTCTGCGGTAGGTTTCTTACTAGCCAAAACTGTATTTGTACTAATTAAAATAATCGAGAAAAACAATAAAATTTTTGAAATGACATTAGAAGAATTTTTAAGATTAAACATTACAAAACATCCTTTTTCTTAGATTTATTTTTTCGGAGTAATTTAAAAAACGACGATAATATTTCAGAGCATTCTTTGTGAAGAATACCGTTTTTAATAGATGGTTTGTGATTATAAGGCAAGTCGAATAAGTTTATAACCGACCCGCACGAACCGGATTTTTTATCACTTGCACCATATATTATTTCTTTTAAACGTGAATTTATTATAGCGCCGCAACACATCGGACACGGCTCTAAAGTTACATATAATTTACAATCCAAAAGCCTCCAGCTTTTTAATTTTTCGCAAGCGTTATTTATAGCTTCAATTTCAGCATGGCACAAAGCATTATTTAAACTTTCTCTTCTATTTCTTCCTCGAGCGATAATTTCATTTTCTAAAACTATAACCGCTCCGACCGGAACTTCTCCTTTGTCTGACGCTTTTTTGGCTTCTTTTAAAGCTTCGGACATAAAGTACTCGTCCGTATAGTATATATTATTTTCTAATTCCATTATTTATCCATCGGCTGAGAGTCAAAATAGCTTCTGTTTATTTCAATAATGCATTTGTATTTTGAATCCAACGCTTTTACGCTTAATTCAACAGCGGATTTTATTTCGCTGTCTTTTTGATATATGTCATAAGGAACAGAAACATGAAATATAAGAGTCGGTTGTTTGCCCGGAATTATTCTTAAATCGTAAATTTGAGCGTTTTTGTGAACGAGTTTTATTATTTTAGATAATTTTTCTTTCATATCTACCACACGTTTGTCGTCCGTCATAACAGGGTCCATGTGGATTATCGCCGGATATCCGAATTTATCTTTTAATTTTTTTTCTATTTCTTCGACTTCTTCGTGAAGTTCCATGATATTTTTGTTAGCAGGCATTTCCGCATGAAAAGACACAACACTTCTTCCCGGCCCGTAATTATGAACTACTAGCTCATGAATTCCGAATATATCGGGACAAGAAAGAACGATTTCGTTTATAGTTTTTATAGTTTCTTCGTCGGGTGGTTGACCCAAAAGAGGATTTATTGTTTCTCTTATCATGCTTATTCCCGTGAAAATTATAAACAAAGCTACGACTATTCCTGTGTAAGCGTCAATCGAAACTCCTGTGCAGTACGTTATTAACATTCCTACTAAAATTGTTACGGTTATTACGCAGTCGAGTATGCTGTCGAATGCGGTTGCTTTCATTGCAGCAGAATTTATTATAGTTCCTATTTTTTTGCTAAATAATCCGAGCCATAATTTTGCGAATAAAGATAGCGATAAAATTAGTATTGGAATAAAACCGAACGAAACAGGTTCTGGGTCAAAAATTTTCTCGATAGACGACTTCGTGAATTCTACGCCTGTGAATATTATTGCAACAGAAACGATTAATCCCGAAATATATTCTATTCTTCCATGGCCAAACGGATGGTCTTTGTCCGCAGGATTTCCCGAAGTTTTAAAGCATATCAAAGTTATAATTGACGAAACAGCGTCGGAAAGATTGTTAAAAGCATCTGCGCTTACTGCTATTGACGAAGTCAAAATGCCGACAAAAAATTTTCCTATCGAAATAACTACATTGCATATAATTCCGACTATACCACTCAAAACGCCAAATTTTTCCCTTACGATAGAGTCATTTTTGTTTTCGTGATTCGGAATGAATTTTTTTATAAGTAAGTTTGTAAGACTCATATTATAATAGCGAAGTTCGCTGTTCCTCCTTTTTGTCCATATAGACTTAAGGAGTATTCTACTATTTTTCGCTATTTTCGTCAATATTTATGTCGGTATTGGTGTTTTTGCTTTGAGACTTTTCTTTTATAAATTTTATTGCAAAATATATTACTACTCCGAGCAAAAGTAAAGCCAGAATAACTATGTACCAAACTTTTTGGTTTTTTATTGTTTCAAAAAAATTGTTTTCATTGTCGCTTGCGGAATTTGATGTTACAATTTCGTCAGTTATATCATTTTCGTCGTCGTATTCTTCTCCGTCATCATCTTCGTAATCTAATTCTTCTTCGTCGTTTTCAGGGTCGTCGTATGAGGGTGTTTTCGAGGATGATTTTTTTGAACGGTTGGATTTTTTTCTACTTTTCTTTTTTGATAGTTTTTTTTTACCGGTTTTTTCGGTAGAATTTTCCGAGCGATTTGAAAAAACATTTGTATTTTTCCGAGCCGTAAAATTATTGCCGGAATTTTTATTATTTACTCCAGACGAACGATTAACATTGACAATATAAACATTCTTCACCCCTCGTCTTTGACCCCTTACGGTTATAAATATATTTGTAGTTTCGCCTGCTTTTAATAATCTTTTGCGGTTAATGTTTACTTTTAGTCCTTCTATTGCAGGGCAATAATCAAAATAAATTTCTTTCTGATCCGACGGAACATTTAAGTTGTATTCAAGAGTATTAGGCTCAAATTTTGGGCTTAATTCTCCGCAAGACGGTTTTAATAAAGATAATTTGCAATTTTCGTCGATTGGATTTCCGAGCAATTTGCCGAAAACTTCATTCGAATTTATAATTTTTTCGTCATCAGGATTTATAAAATCAAATTTTATGGAAAAATTACTGGTTTTGGCGTTACTTTTTGCTAAAAATATTAACTCAAAAAGTTTTGATTTATTGTCTTCTTCAAAAGTTAATTCACGTGGTCTTTTTTCTGGTGGAGAAAACGTTAAAAGTAATTCTTTCGCAGTAGTTTTCTCTACTTTT
>CAMJYS010000102.1 GCA_946410005.1 uncultured Clostridia bacterium
CCACCGAGATCTACACTCTTTCCCTACACGACGCTCTTCCGATCTCAAAGCACGGGTATCCGGTGCTGGTGTTTGGGTATAGCAGTGACCCTGTGTACAATTTTAACATGTCTTATTAATCTGGAGGTACAATCATATGAGTAGGAATGTGGAACTGATGAGGGAAATACGACTGTGGACAACCAACATAATTATCCCGGTCGGTATCGCAGCGTTTATCATCATAAAACGAAATCCTGCAAAGTGGACGTCGTTTAAAAATTCTGTAAAGAACAAATTTAAAAAAGCTAAAGATGAGGTGTCAAAATGAGTTTCAGCGAATTTTTTAAAAAAAATGGGAATTATATTCTTAGTGCTTTGAGCGTTGTAGGAACTGTAGCGTCTATCGTACTTACGGCTAAAATAACGCCAAAAGCAGTACAACGAAAAGAAGAGTTGAAAAAACAGAAGGGAGAAGATTTCACAAAAAAAGATGCTGTTATTAGTGACGTCAAATCGTATGCTCCTGTAATAGCTACTGGAATAGGTACGGTAGCTAGTATCGTCGGAAATACAATATTGTCTAACAGACAACAGGCATCTTTGATTGGATTGTACACGTTTGCTAACGCATCTTACAGTAAATACAAAGACAAAATTAATTCAGCGTTGGAAAAGGCTGGACTTAAGGACAAAATTGAGGAAGACATCGCTAGACAAGATGTCAAAGATATGGGTATAAGTATATCTGATGATAACCCGGATACTATACTTGTCTATGACATGTTTACTTTGTCATACATGGAGACTACAATGGATGAACTTCTGAGTGCTGAGCATTATGTAAATGAAGTTGTCCGTAAACGCGGAAGGTGTTCCGTTATAGATTTTTATAGACAATTGGACATGGACATTGTACTTAAGAACTATTATGACGACGAATATCCTATAAGTATGCAATCTTTGTGGTGGATTGACGAAGAAGTGCATTTTTGGCATCGTAGAGCTTGTATAGATGAGAATTTTTACGTCTTGATGTTGTCGTTTGAAGAACCGCAATTGCTCTAAGGAGAATCGATAATGCTGACTATAGATAAAGTGAGCGTTTACGGTTTCGAAGAGTCGATACGAGGGATGCGTAACCCAATGAATTCTTGGGACAAATCAGATAGTGGGTATAGTAATATCCCTCGTATTGACGCTATGATAGACGAATCTGCAGACCATGTATATATTCTAGGGTACAATGATGCAACTTTGATGAATAAACTTGTCAAAGCTGGGCCATCGCACAGGAAATTTATGAGAATGATAGTAGTATATATGGATATTTTAGCACCACTATATTGGTGGAAAGAGTTCGACACGTATAAAGTTGGAACTGTAAGCAACTCGTGCTCAACAATGCATAAGATAACAGATAAAGTCTTTGAGAGAGAAGATTTTAGCACTGATATGTTAACGGATTTCGATTGTTTAGACAGTATAATCGCATCTTTAAATAAGAATCGCGATTTATATTTAAAAACAACGGACAAAAAATATTGGTGGAATATAATACAAATACTACCTAGTTCATATAATCAAAAACGAACGGTTATGCTTAGTTACGAGGTATTACACAAGATGTATAATGAGCGAAAGTCTCATAAATTGTACGAATGGATTAGTTTTTGTAAAAAAATACGTGAGCTACCTAACAGTTGGCTTATAACAGGAGGAAGATTTGAAAATGAATGTGTTTAACGCTTTAGGAACAATCTGTGATTTGATAAGTGGATTTCTTATCGCAAGATATTTGGAAAACGACATGAAAAAAGAAATATCGGCAGAAATAAAAAAGTACGAGACAAGAACAAATTGACGAGAAAAACAAACGCTATTATGGGATACTACCAAAAAATTAAAACTTGGAGGATACTATGATAGTAGGGCTTATTATTGGAATAATTTGTGTTATATCAATTAAGAATGCTGTACGCAAGCAGAAAGAGAAAGACGAAGCGGAAGCATTTAGGAATACGTATACACGTCCTATCCATAGAAGTATACATCATAATATACATGATAGGTAAAATAGGTAAGTAGAAAGCAAGAGGGTCATCAATAAAACGATGGCCTTTTTATTTTATTTTTTTTTGACGAGAAAAACAAATGCTATTATGGGATACTTCCCAATTTTTAAATTTAAAGGAGATTTTTATTATGAACGAAGAAAACGTAACTCACGTAACTAACGCGGTTGAAAATGCGGTAACCCACTGTGTTGGTGCAACTGATATTACTGAAACAGCAGTATCATCAGCGAAAAACTTAACGCTTGGAGGAATAGGAATAGGAATTGGTGCATCTGCAGCAATCGGCGGTCTTATTTACGGCGGAATTAAGCTGTATAAGCTGCTGGACAGAAAAATCAAGGAGCACAAAAACAGAAAAAAGGTTGTTGACATCAACGACTGTGATGTGATTGATTGTGACGGAGAAGAAGTTAAATAAAACTCAATACGATTAAAAAATGAAGGAGGTATGTAAAGGGGATTGTGATTAAAAACACAGTCTCCTTTATATTTTTTCATGGAAAATAAGGAACAAAATACGCCTAATACACCAAAGGCTAATTTGTCTAAACCAGATTCGGTCTTTTTAAAAATGGCGAAAGACCTTTGGGTCGAGTTAATCAGCCCAAGTTTAAAAAATTTGTTGTCAAATTTGATTAAAAATGGCAGCGATTATCTTATTTATAGAAAAGACATAAAGTCTAATAATCAAGGTCGTTTTTCAAACGGAGGCAATTATACAAATTATAGTTTTCAAAACTATTCGAATAATAATGGTTATACTAACTATAACCTTTCTGGTAACAGTCAACAAATTAACTCAATTAATTGGAAAAAAGCGACAGTGTCGGATTATAACAGTGTAAACTTCAATAATCCTACAGAAGCCAAGAATCTACTCCAAGCATTAACATCTAAAATAGAAGCTACCGGTATGGTTTCAGTCGCGGAGATGTATGATGCTCTGGATATTCCGTTCGATTATGTAACGAACGATTACGGCTGGACTTCATACGGACGGCCTCTGTTTATCTTTCGAACGGGAAGTGGTATATAAAATTCCCAAAACCCATATCATTTAAATCTATTTAAAAGGAGCAAAGAATGAGTACTGTGAATCATCCCAAGCACTATTCGGGAACG
>CAMJYS010000103.1 GCA_946410005.1 uncultured Clostridia bacterium
GATTGATACGTGTGACTGGAGTTCAGACGTGTGCTCTTCCGATCTCATTTGATTTAAAAATATTTTTCAAAACAAATATCAAAAATGATAATTTAAAGGTTGTCATAGTCGAAAAAGTCTGATATAATGGATTTTACAAGATATTTTTTGAAAGCTTATGTTTTCAATTCACGTATTATCTTCGACATTTGATGTAAATTACATTGATGTCTATAAATTGTTGTTTTATTTGCAAGAATAACGAGGGGAGTGGTTACCGGATAACGCATTAGTTTAGTATAAAGGTTGCGCACAGTAATATTAAAATTTGTAAAGGAGAAAAAATAATGAGCGAACCAGCGCAAAATTCCGTTAAGGAGCCGGAATTTAATAAGCTCCAACAATTGTTTTGGCCTATACATAACCACGAACTCAAAAAATTCTTACCTATGAGTTTACTTATGTTTTGCATTCTTTTTGTTTATACAATGGTAAGAGACTTAAAAGACGTATTTATTCAAAAATATGCTGTCTGCGGTGGAACAGAACTTATTCCTGTTTTAAAATTATGGTTTGTTATGCCTGCGGCATTTTTAACAGTTATGCTTTTCACTTACTTGGTCGGAAAATTCGGTAATACAAAAACATTCTATATAATGGTTTCTATTTTCGCAGCATTCTTTGCAACATTTGTTTTTGTACTTTTCCCAAATCATACTGTTATACATGCTAACGCAGAAACAGTAAAAAATTTACAAAATTCATTACCGGGATTTTTCTATTTTATGGTACCATGTGTCACAAACTGGTCATTTACGCTTTTCTATATATTTTCTGAAATTTGGGGAACAATTGCAATTTCTTCGTTATTTTGGCAATTTGCAAACCGAGTAACCAGAAAATCAGAAGTTAAAAGATTTTACGGCGTTTATGCTTTACTTGGTAATATGGGAGTTTTCGTTTCGGGAACAACACTTGAAAAAATGTCAAAAGCCAAGGGTGCGGAATTCGACAGAAACGTTGTAATAATGGTTTCAGTTTGCATATTATTCGCTTTGGCAACAATGGGAATTTTCTATTACATAAACAATGTAGTCTTGAAAGACCCGAGATTCTATGACCCGAATGATGTAAAACCGAAAAAGAAAAAAGGAAAAGTTGGTATGATGGAAGGAATAAAGATTCTATTTACTTCCCCATACATCGGACTTGTGGCGGTTCTTGTCGTTTCATACGGTATTGCTATCAACTTTATTGAAGTGGTTTTAAAAGAACAAATGAGAATTGCTTTTCCGGACGCAAACCAATATGGTAGCATGATGGGTAAACTTTCTCAAGCAACAGCAATTTTCACATTCTTTGCAACACTTTTGAGTACAAATATTCTCAGAAAATGCAAATGGATTGTACCTGCTATTGTATCACCATTAATGATGTTCATAGGTGGCGGAGCATTTTTCGCATTGGTCATCTATAGCAAAAGTGGCGGAACCTCCATTTTTGGAATGCCGATTTTGATTGCAATGTGCTGGTTAGGAATAATAACCGATGCTTTAATTAAGAGTGTTAAATATTGTCTGTTTGATTCAAGTAAAAACCTTGCGTACAGACCTCTTGATGAAGATGAAAAAACAAAAGGACAAGCTGCGGTTGAAGTTATCGGTGGCCGTGCAGGTAAAGCCGGAGCCTCTTTAATTAACTATTTATTAACAAATGCGATAGCAATAGGAAGCAAGATTTCGGCTCACTTGTACACAATAATTCCGATTTTTGCGGTAACTGTTATCGGATGGACTATGGCCGTGTTCGGACTTAACAAACAATATACAGAAAAAATCGCAAAAGTTGAATCAGAGGAAAAATAGTTTAGAGACAAATATAATTTATAAACCGTGCGAAAAATTATTTCGCACGGTTTTTACATAGATAACAGCAAAAAATGGATAATTTTCAAAATTATTCAAATAAAAGGAGAAACAGCGAATACGGATTTAGTACCGTCATAGAGAAATGTAGCAAGGACAAATTTCTTTACCTTTTTCCCTGTTTTCTGTAACTTCTCTTTATTTAGCACTCCAAAAAAATGTGCTATATTCCTAACATATTTTTTGCTGAATTTATATTGTTTAACTTCAAAGCATTTCGAATTCTTGTGGAACTTATCGGCTCTTCTTCGTATAAAACGGGTTTTATTATTTCCGTCTTAATACCGTACTTTTCGGCAATATTTTTCAAATCGTTTGCGTCGGCTTTCCCGCCTTTTCCAAAATGATAATTAAAACCACAAGTAAGCAATTTAGCTCTAAGTTTTTTGAATAATATTTCTTCTGTGAATTTTTGCGGAGATAAATTTTGAATAATCGGAAAGTCTACTATGTAAAGTACCTCCACGCCTAAATTTTCAATTTCTCGTTCTTTCTTAGCCTGACTATATATTCTTTTTTCATCTTTATGCTTTAAAATACATTTTGGATTTTCAGAAAATGTAAAAACAACCGGTGTCAATCCGTATTTTTTATACTCTACAGCCTTTGAAATAACCTTTTGATGTCCTAAATGTAAGCCGTCAAAATATCCAAGTGCTACGGCTGTATCACATGATAAATCTTCTAAATTATAATAAATTTTCATATTTCACCACCTATTAACCATAATATATAATAATTAAAACTCAAAATTATGTTCGCATTTAAGCGCTCGAAGTTCATTTTTTTCTTCAACTACTTTTGCAAGACCTACAAAAATATTATTCATATAAACTTTTAAAATTTCCTGGTCGCTGACTTTTCTATCAAGTCTAACCCGAGAAACGTCAAGACTAGCGCCATTATACAAACGATTCGCTTGAAGCTCACTAACATTCACGCTACTCATATCTTTAAAAAGCATATCCGTCGGCAAAATGAAATTTTTTTCACCGTTTCTTTCACAAATAAATTTTATATCATCAAGCGATATACTTTCCGAAATATCAAATCCGTTTGATTTCGTGCGTCTTAATTCCGTCAAAACTGCGCCAACCGAAAGTTTTTGCCCAATGTCATCGCAAAGAGTTCGTATATATGTACCTTTGGAACACGCAACTTCAATTTTTGCAGTTTGATTTTCTTCGTTAAAATCAATCAAATTTATATCATATATAGTTATTTTTCTTTTTAGATCGGAAGAGCGTCGTGTAGGGAAAGAGTGTAGATCTCGG
>CAMJYS010000104.1 GCA_946410005.1 uncultured Clostridia bacterium
GACCACCGAGATCTACACTCTTTCCCTACACGACGCTCTTCCGATCTTAAATAAGGCGGTGTGGGGTAGTTAAAAACTACTAATAAAATGATAAATATAGGTTGTCATCTTTCTTCGGCTGGTGGATATACTTCGATGGCTAATAGAGCAATAGAAATTGGAGCGAATACGTTTCAGTATTTTACGAGGAATCCAAGAGGCGGAGTTGCAAAAGAAATAAGTAAAGAAGATATAGATAGTTTTTTGAAATTATCTATTCAAAATAATTTTTCGAAAATAATCGCTCATGCTCCGTATACGCTAAATCTTTGTTCTGCGAAAGAATCTATTAGGAATTTTTCCAAAAATATTTTAGCTGACGATATTTCAAGAGTCGAATCTGTTCCGAATAGTTTGTATAATCTCCATCCCGGAAGTCACACCGGTCAAGGTGCTGAAGTTGGAATTTCTCAAATAGCTAAAGCTTTGAACGAAGTTATAAAGCCTAATCAAACGACTACAGTTTTACTAGAAACTATGGCAGGAAAAGGTAGCGAGATAGGCGGAACTTTTGAGGAATTAAAGCAAATAATCGACAGAGTGGACTTACCGGACAAAATCGGTGTTTGTTTTGATACTTGCCACGTTTTTGACGCAGGATATGATATAGTAAATAATTTAGAGGGTATTTTAGAGCAGTTCGATAAAATCATAGGCATAGAAATGATAAAAGCTGTTCACTTGAACGACAGCAAAAATATTTGTGGCTCGAAAAAAGATCGTCACGAAAAAATTGGTTTAGGAAATATAGGAATAGATGCTATTTCTTCGATTGTAAATCATCCTTACCTCAAAAACTTACCTTTCATATTAGAAACCCCACATGAAGATTTACAAGGCTACGCAGAAGAAATAAAACTTATTAAAAGTAAAACTAAATAAAGGAATTAAAAATGGACGATAAATTAGAGAAATATCACGGCGGAAAATTAAGCGAAGTTGTAATAAATTCCCTAAAACCTTTTCTCGAAAAAATCAAGTTATACGGAATAAAAAAAACAATTGAAGATTTTATTCCGGAAGTTCAGCTTGATAAATTTGTTCTGCGAAAAATAAAAACGCAATTAAAAAAACGTCGTGGCATAGAACTCGGAAAAGGCCTGGGAATGGTATTTGTTCAATATAGATACGACGGAATACAAATAGAATTTTCGGGAATTATTCGCTTGCTTGTTAATAAAATAACGATAACGGATAGCCAAATTTTGCGGTCGTTTAATAGTATATTGTCTCAAATTGAGAAAAAATATATTTTAGACGATAAATATGTTTTAGATAAAATAGACGAAATAGTATTCGAACTTTCTAAAACTCAAATATACAAGCCAAAAACGTCAGAAGAAAAAACGCTTTACGATTTAGCTTTGCTTATTTTGATAAATTACTATAACACATTAGATGAAATGCCTAACTGGATACAACCGGCACTAGAAAATATAGGTAAAGGCGAATTTATCGAAAAATGGATAGATATTTTTGCTGATTATATTTCAGAAGTCATAAGCGTTGTAACAGAAGATATTTTTTTCGACTTTAAAGTTACTTTCGATTCCGTTATCGTGCGAACATTTTTGAATAAGATGACTAATAAAGGTCAGATTTCTCAGCTTTTAAGTACGTTTGATATAGACATAAAAGAAATAATTTATAAATTTGCCAAAAGTTATGTAAGTCCGAGTTTTATAAAAGGTTCGAGTGAAATTCTTTGCGATATAGCAGGAAACTTTTTGAGTAGATGTAACGAAAAACTGCCCGAAAAATCTTCCGGCAATGAATTTTTTCCGCCTTCACCATTTGGAATTACAATTTCAATGGGACTAGATAATCAATT
Organism: uncultured Clostridia bacterium; assembly: GCA_946410005.1. Lineage (GTDB taxonomy): Bacteria > Bacillota > Clostridia > Oscillospirales > Acutalibacteraceae > UMGS1491. The sequence goes on from CAMJYS010000104.1 coordinate 1,871, forward strand.
CCAAAGAAATTTTAGATGGTTTACGAATTTAGATATTTCTGAGTGCTATTTAGAATATTCATACGATGAAAATTTTTCAAGTTCAGAAAAAATAAAAGCTTATAGCGAAAAAGTTCCAAAAACTGTGCCGATGATAAATTTGGGATTAGTTTCGAGCTACAAAATCGAATACGCAAATAAATATTCCGCTACGATCGATAATTTAAAAGCGGGAGATGTTTACTATAAAATTGTTTACAATAGCGAAAATTCCGAAACCGAAATTTATAAATTTACAGTAAGTGATAAAAAAGAAAAAATTAAGTTTGCGGTTTTTACAGATTCGCAAGGAATGGTAAAAACTGACTACGAAGCATTTGAAGAAGTGTTCGATTCAGCTATAAATAGAGAAAAAAGTCTTGATTTTATAGCGCATCTCGGGGACTTTGTGGATGATGGTAATAACGAAAAATATTGGGAATGGGTTTTAAATAGCAGTCGTTGGAAAAGTAACGCAGCGGTTACACTTAGCGGAAATCACGAAGCCAGAAAAAACTTGGTGGCATTTAAAGCAGGAGTAGAAAATTCTGTTGTAAGTCACTTTAATTTTAAAAATTCTCCAAAGCAAAACCTTTCCGGTGGTATTTATTATTCTTTTGTTTATGCAAATACCACTTTTGTCGTTTTAAATACTAATACAAGACACGAAAATGGAATTGACAAAAAGCAATATAACTGGGCCATTTCTACACTTAAAAACGCAAAAACAAAATGGAAAATAATTTTCACGCATAAATCTCCGTACTCAAACGGACCGCATCATAAAGATTTAGACGTAAAAAATATAGGAAAACAAATTGCGGATTTGTGTTATTATGGCGGAGTGGATTTAGTTATTGCAGGGCACGATCATGTTTATGCAAGAACACCATTTTTAATCGAAGGCGAAGAAGTAAAAAATAAATTCAAAGTCGAAAAATTTGGCGGCGAAAATTATAAAAATTATGTAAATCCATACGGAACGATGTTTGTTGTTCCAGCAACGTCCGGTGTAAAAAATTACGTCCAGCATTTTCCTGTTGATTTTCCATACTATAAACTTTTAAAAATAAAAAAGCCTGTTTATTCGTCAGTAGAAATTATCGGGAATATACTTATTTTTAATTCGTATGAATTTGACTCGAAAGAAAAAGCTTTTTCAAAAATAGATTCTTTTTCGATAGAAAAAAAGGATGATTTTGAAAAGAATATCGGCAGTAAATTTGTATCGAATTTTATAAATTTAATACCGAATATTCCTTGGATAGATA
>CAMJYS010000105.1 GCA_946410005.1 uncultured Clostridia bacterium
TTGATACGTGTGACTGGAGTTCAGACGTGTGCTCTTCCGATCTTATTTTTTCAAGCTCACTCATTAAATTCTTCTTATTATGAAGTCTTCCGGCAGTATCGCAAATTATAACATCGATATTTTTAGCTTTTGCCGAAGAAATAGCGTCGAAAACTACAGCGGCAGGGTCTGAACCTTCAGGTTGCTTTACTATCGCACAATTGGCTCTATTTGCCCAAATTTCTAGTTGTTCAACAGCAGCGGCTCTAAACGTATCTGCCGCCGCAAGCAAAACTTTTTTGCCAGATTTTTCAAAATCATACGCAATTTTACCAATCGATGTTGTTTTGCCTACCCCATTTACGCCTAAAACCAAAATAACGCTCGGCTTAGTAGAAAGCGAAATATCATTATTTCCCGACATTATTTCTTCGACCATATCTCTAAGTGCGATTTTTATGTCTTTTGGGTCTTTGTAGCCATGTTTTTTTACTTCCGAACGCAAATCCTCACAAATTTTTTGAGAAGTTTGAAAACTTATATCCGACGCTATCAGAATTTCTTCAAGCTCTTCAAAAAATTCTTCGTCTATCTTTGTAAACGAATTAATAACCAAATCAATTTTATGAGAAATATTTTCTCGTGTTTTCTTTAGCCCTTGCTTTATTTTCTCGAAAAATCCCATAAACTATACGCCTCCTGTTCACCTAGTATCCCATAAGCTCCAAAGCTTTTTTTGCGGCATGCTGTTGTGCTTCTTTTTTGCTACGCCCTACTCCTACTCCGACTGTGTTGCTGTTTATTCTCGCTTCAACTGTAAAACGCTTGTCATGGTCCGGACCGGTTTCTTTTACGAGAGCATATTTTATAGTTTCTTCCGGGTTTTTTTGAACAATCTCTTGTAAATCTGTTTTATAATCGTGTATATCTTCTAACATTGGCGATTTAATAGCTTTAACGATAAATCTCAAAATGAATTTTGAAGTAACTTCTATTCCTGCGTCTAAATAAATCGCAGCACAAATCGCCTCAAAAATATCCGCCAAAATCGAAGTTCTGTTTGCACCACCGGAATGTCTCTCTCCCTTACTTAATCTAACAAAATCTCCTATTCCTAATTCATGAGAAAAAACACAAAGCTGTTTTTCGCAAACTAGTGACGCTCTTAATTTTGTTAAATCACCTTCCGGTGAATTGGGACAATTTTTAAAAATATAGTCAGATGTTACTAATCCTAAAATGGAATCACCTAAAAACTCTAATCGCTCATAGCTTTCAAGTTTTCCTCCGGATTCATTCGCATATGAAGAATGAGTTATTGCTACGCTTAAAAGTTTTTTGTTTTTAAATTTATGCCCAATTCTATTTTCAAGCTCTTGCATTACACAACCCCCAAACACTAAATTTATTTTTCTTCTGCATTTTCTTCTTTATTAACTTCATTTTCTTTGATGGATTCAGATATTAACTTGACAATATTTCTTTTTGTATATTCTCCGGCTAAACGAATTGCATTTTTAAATGTTTTGGCGTCAGAATTTCCGTGAGCTTTAAAAACCGATTTAGATATTCCGATAAGTGGTGCTCCACCATATTCTTTATAGTCAAGATGCTTTTTCATTTCTCGTATATCCGGCATTAATACTGCGGAAGCTAATTTGTTTTTAAAATCTTTTATAAATATATTCTTAAATTTATTAAACATCTCTTTTGCCATTCCCTCATAAAATTTAAGAATAACATTACCGGTAAAACCATCCGTAACCACAACATCAGCACAATCTGCTGGAATTTCTCTTGCCTCTATGTTTCCTATAAAATTAATATTGCTGTCTTTTAGTAAATTAAATGCCTCAAAACGAAGTTCGTCGCCTTTTGTACTCTCAGTTCCGACATTTACAAGTCCTACTCTTGGATTTGCAACCGTCATAACATTTTTCATATATATAGAACCCATTATTCCGAATTGTTTGAGCATTTCAGGACGGCATTCTACATTTGCACCGCTATCGATTAACATGAAAAATCCATTACTTTTTGGAATAACAGGAGCAAATGCACAACGCTTTACGCCTTTTATCCTTTTTACTATTAGCGTTGCTCCAACGCAAAGAGCACCGCTGTTTCCTGCCGATACAAATGCATCGCCTTCGCCTTGTGCAAGAAGTCTTAGTCCAACCGCCATAGAAGAATTATTTTTAGATTTTAAAATATCCGTAGGAGCATCTTCCATAGAAATCACGTCAGGCGCATGAACTATTTGCATATTTTCTATCGAAACATTATTTTTTATAGCTTCGCCTTTTATTTTTTCTTCATCGCCAACCAAAACAATATCGTAACCTAATTCATCGGTTGCTAATTTCGCTCCCTTAATTATTTCCTGAGGAGCATTATCTCCTCCAAAAGCATCCACTATTATTTTCATTGACTTATTTCCTCCTTGAATATTTTAAACTTCCAAATTTTTCAAATAATTTATAGAACGCTCTGCAATTTCATTATACCTCATTTTTTTATCTTTGATAACCTCATTGAGCGGTTCTATTATACCGAAATTAGCTCCCATAGGCTGAAAGTCGGATACGGACTCATCACTTTTATAAGCTGACAAAGCTCCTATCATCGTACTTTGCGGTAATATAAACGGATGTTTATTTAGAATTTTATTAGCTACATTTATTCCGGCGACAAGTCCGGATGAAACAGATTCCATATAACCTTCTACTCCGGTAATTTGACCGGCAAAAAATAAGTTTGAATGTTTTATCGTACTATAATCTAAATTCAAAAGCCTTGGCGAATCTATAAATGTATTTCTATGCATTACGCCATATCTTACAATATCAAGATTTTTAAGTGCAGGTATCATGCCAAAAACTCTTTTTTGTTCCGGAAATTTCAAATTTGTCTGAAAACCAACTATATTATAGAGTGTTGCGTCTAAATTTTCTTTTCTCAATTGAACAACAGCATATGGGCGTTTATTTGTTTTTGGGTCATAAAGCCCAACGGGTTTCATTGGTCCAAAACGAAGCGTATCTTCTCCACGCTTGGCCATCACTTCGACCGGCATACAACCCTCGTAAACTTTCATATCTCGTAGATCGGAAGAGCACACGTCTGAACTCCAGTCACACGTATCAATCTC
>CAMJYS010000106.1 GCA_946410005.1 uncultured Clostridia bacterium
AACGAACGAGTTCTTTGCCCAAATGCACACGCCTGACAAATGAAACCCAGAATTAATAAATGCTTTTCGGAAATTTAAGCCCTCTGTATCTGCGTGAAAAATGTATGCAGAACCACCGTCAGCTAAATGGGATGCCATATTTTTAAAAGAGGATAACAAGAACTGATAAAATTTCTCGCTATCCTGCTTATCATTTTTGATTTTAAGCCCGCTCGCACTTTCAAAATTTACATTGTACGGCGGGTCTGTAACTATTAAATTCACTTTTTCATCACCCATAAGCCGATTTAAATCTTCAGAATTTGTCGCATCACCGCAAAGCATTCTGTGTTTTCCGATCTGCCATAAATCACCTTGATTTACAAACGTTGCTTCTTCCAGTGCTTTGTTGACATCGTAGTTATCATCTTTGCCTTCTTTTGCATCCGCATCGGAGAACAAATCCGAAATCTCGTCTTCATCAAAACCTGTAAGCGACACATCAAAATCATTCACACTTAAATCTCTTAGTAAATCCGTTAAAAGCGGAATATCAAACTCGCCACTAATCTTGTTTAATGCCACATTTAAGGCTTTTTCATGTACCTCGTCCAAGTCGACAACCACGCATTCGGCATCTTGATAGTTTAAATCTTTGAGGATTTTATACCTCTGATGCCCTCCTACAATATTTCCTGTTCTTTTGTTCCAAATAATCGGCTCTACATAGCCAAACTCACTCATACTTCTCTTCAGTTTTTCATATTCGGCATCTCCGGGTTTTAAGTCTTTCCGAGGATTATACTTTGCCGGATTAAGTTTCGATATCTCGATTTTTTCTATTTGCAAAATTCCCACCTCATTCTAAAATTTGTATATGAAAAACGCCCCCAAAATAGGGGCGTTTCGGAAACCTCGTTATATTTTTTAGCTTAAAAAGTTCATTATCAGCTTTATCATGGTATCTTTTTCGTCAGGTTTTGACTCTGCCGTCATAATTGTCACCGCAACAAGTGTATAATCGTCAATTATTTTTTTACTGTCAATAAACAAAGCATTGTTTTTATCAAGAAAATATAGAAATAATGCTGCTGCGATTCGCTTGTTTCCGTCTGAAAATGAATGATTTTTTGTTATCAAATACAAAAGATTGGCTGCTTTTTCTTCGAGCGTTGGATACACATCTTGACCGCTAAATGTCTGATAGATTGCGTTTATGCTCGATTTAAATGAATCATCTTTTTCGTTTCCGAAAAGCTCACTTTCGCTACCAAATTTCATGCCGTCTATGACTTTTCTACATTCTTCGTATGTCAAAGTGTAAGTTGCGGTATTTCCTTTTGGTTTTTCGATTTTCTGATGGTCGTAATCATCGAGTAAATCAAGGGCTAAAGTGTATTTTTCAATTACATCTAAAATTTGTTTTCCCTCTATTTGATTTTCGTTTGCACGTTTCATAATTCGTATAACCTCGCCAAGTTCATTTATACGATTATTATTCACGGCATAGCCTTTGAGTATGTAATCTTTTAAAACGCTATTTGCCCACTTGCGAAACTCTACACCTCGCTTGGATTTTACTCTGTATCCGACTGAGATTATCACATCAAGATTATAAAAACTTGTTTTTCTTGAAACCTGGCGATTACCTTCTTTTTGAACTATCAAGTATTCCTTGACAGTTGAATTTTTATCGAGTTCACCTTCTTTAAAAACGTTGTTCAAATGCAAACTTACATTCTGTTTTGTGGTTTGAAAAAGTTCTGACATCTGATTTTGCGTCAGCCATACTGTTTCGTCTTCCAATTTAACGTCTAATTTTACGTTTCCGTCTTGTGCTTTGAAAATTACTAATTCTGTTTTTTGCTCCATGAATTTCTGTTCTCCTTAAGTTTGAATCTCGTTACCATATTAGCTTTGCACGTCTTTTTATGCAAGCGTTTATCTCCTTTTTTCCAAGAAATTATTCCACAAACAGCGAGAATCACTTGTACAAAATCAAGAAGTGCTCTGCCGTAAGTGCCTGATGTGAAGTCGAGAGTGCACCACAAAATATCTCCGATGAGCCAAATATAGAAACACCATATATTTTTCCGTATGTTTAGGACTGTACCTGTTAGCGAAACCGCCGTTAAAGCCCATATTACGTTGTCTGTCATTTTTTCCTCCGTGCTGTAAGAAGTAACTCCATAGTGCTGTCTTGCGGTGTATCTGAAAAGTCGGTGGTACAGTTTTGCTTGACGATATCAAAAATTTCATACCACAGTAAGTTTGCTTGTTTTTGGAATGATATGCTCATTTGTACAAACGGATTCGCTATTGCCGCACCTGTTGTCGGATGCTTGCCCAAAAACCCGAATTTGCTTATTGCTTCTTCACATTGGATGTATCTTGCAAATGCCTGAGCGTAAGATTCCACAAGCCTTGGGTTTACGAATTTATCGCATTTTCGTTTTTGAAGCCAGACCCAAGTTTCCTCGAAGATTTTATCTGCACCGAGGGTTTCGCCGCTTTTTTGTAAAGAGCTCAAGTATTCGCTTGGTTTTGGAATTTCCTCGCCTTGGAGTTCTACTCCGTTTGAAAAATCCTCCGCTTCAAAATCTGTATCTAAATCATCTGTATTTAAAATTCGTGCAGCCACACCCGATGAAATTTTGTCTACCAATGGGTCGGGCTTATCTCCGGCTCTAACCCTGCGTCCGCCTCTGTATGTCCCGTCTTTTGCCATTTTTACCACTCCTTTATCTATAATTTGGTTAATACCCTGTTTGAATCGGACTTTTTTTGCGTGGCTTCCCACGCCCGTTGCGGTTCGCTTCATCTGTGGGGATTCGAACTCACCCCACAAGAGAAAAACTCCTAATTTTTTTCTTAGGAGTTAGAATTTTTTATTTTTTTTATTATTTCAAATTTGTCTACTTCGGGAATCAGCGCCAGTGAACTTCCGTTTTCCCAGTTTACATGTATCTGCGGGGCATCATCTACATAATCAATCGTTCCTTCTAATCCTTCAGTCATTTGTGGTTCGCCTTCCATGCGAATCAGTCGTACTTTGATCCCCGGTTTGTAAATGTTTCTCAGATTTTCAATTTCATCTGAATGTCTCAACAGTTTCACTCCTTAAAGTTTA
>CAMJYS010000107.1 GCA_946410005.1 uncultured Clostridia bacterium
TAATGACATTTTAAAAATGCTTAACGATATCTTATCATACCTATTTATGTGCATATCGTCATCCACATCTACTCCTGCAAAAAGTAATGTAATATTTTCTCCGATTATTTTACAATCCAGGGAATTTACAGTAGCTATCAAACTAGGTTTTCTGCCGTACGGGATCTTATCATCCAACAAATCCAAAATTCCCTTTTTTATCTTTTCTTCATTACCTGCTTCAAAACATTCAATTAAATCTCTTATTCGGTTAATGAACTTAAGTGTATCCGATTTTTCTTCATTTTCTCCAAATAATTTTTTTATTTTTTCTTTGTCATTTATCATATTTTTAAAATTATCAGCAACGACACCTGTGTTGCTGTCAGGCCATCTTTTAAGATCTACAATAAATTTTCTACGTTCCTTTTGCGACGCCTTACCTTTAGAACTTTCAAAAATCTTTTTATCTATTTTTTCTCTCCACATGCTATGTTCCCCTTCCGTATTATATTAGACCATACTATTTGTAATTATAGCATAAATAAAAACATTATTGCAAATATTTTTTGTGAAAAATCACTTGTTTCGGTTTTGTCTCTTGAAAGCTATTAAGCTGTGTGATACAATTGACTTTAAAAGTTGAAAATGCTATGATTTGTTGGAGGTAACGTATGAGCAAAACAGTTAGCAGTAAAGTAAATTCAGAAAAAATCGCTAAGCCAAAAGTAAGAAAATCGAAAAAAGCTAAGAAATTTTTCGAATACAAAGGCTTACCGATTGTCAGATGCGGAAATATTATTTATTACGGAAAAATGAGTGATAAATTCATAACCAAAATAGAGGTTAAAGAAACTCAAAATATTGGCGATTTGAAAGTCGGAAATAATCTATCGGTCGAACTTTTAAGCACAGATTTAGAAGATTTGACTTCTAAAAAAATATTAAAAGTTGCGCAAAAAAAAGGATTATACGACGCAATAGATATAGCAAACGCGTGGCTTGAAAGAGCTTTAGCGGAATAAAAATTTAGAATAGGAGTGTTGTTTTCATGAGTATTATAGAAAAAATTTTAGGATTTTGTTTGATATTTTTATCGATAGCGGTCGTAGCGGTAGTACTTTTCCAAGAAGGTCAAGAAAGAAGCACCGGAGCAATAACAGGCGCGGGTTCAGATACATTTTTAAGTAATCATAAATCTCGTTCGATAGACGCTTTCTTAAAACGCTGGACAGCGATCATAGCGATTTGCTTCTTCGTAGCCGTCATTGCCGTAAACATGATAAAATATTTTAGCGTTGTTTAGAAATTTGTTCGTAAAATACACAAAGAGTTCGATTAATTCAAATCGAACTCCATTTATTTTCATACAAAAATATACAAATCACTAGCAAATGGCATTAAAAAAGCCTTTTATTTTCTTCAACGCAAAGCTTCCTGCCACAACAAAAGCACTTAATCCAACTATTAAGCCAGCACGACGAGAATTTGAAATGTTCTCATCAAATACACCAGAAAAATTCAATGCCTTACTTTTTTTAAACTTCCATTTATTTTCTTCACCATATACGCATCCGTATTCAGACAAAAGGCCATTAACAAAATCACTCTCTCCATTTTTTGCATCAGTATAGAATTTGTTTGTTTTGTCTACTGCTGATTTTACACAACCGCAAACATCATCAATTAAATCATTACCGCCAGAGATTTTTTCTAAATCTTCATATGAAATCTCGATAATTTTTTCAAAATTATTCATACTTTTCACCACCTTTATTTAAATACTTCATTATTATAATAACATTTAAATTCGCGTTTGTCAATAGCAAAGTAAAAAAATGTTAAGTTTTATACAATAGTGAGTTTTTTTGTTTGACAATTGTACAGATTTTACTAACAACAAAAATGAATATTGACACAAAATAGTATTTGTTATATAATCTATAGGTGAATGCTACTGTGGCTCAGTTGGTAGAGCAGCTGATTCGTAATCAGCAGGTCGGCGGTTCGAGTCCGCCCAGTAGCTCCAAAAAATTTCCTAAATTAATTTCACAGCTATTAGTCTAAAATATTTAAAAAATACGTTCCAGTTGTTTTCTATAGGCGATAAAATCGGTAAAAAACAGATGCTTTGTTTTTGAGTACTAAATTTACACTTAAATGACATTTATTTCGCAAAATAATTCCCCTTGAAGCGTTATTTCAGACGTTCAAGGGGGTCATATTTTATTATAAAATGTTGAATTTTACTCTTTCGCCGCTGTTATAGAAATAAAAGCGAACTTTTTACACCATTGCATAAAATAAAACATTTCATATAAAAAAATAATTCCCCCAAGGCGCTGTTTCTGACGCCCGAAGGAAATTTATTTTATTTTAAAATACTTGTGCCCATTAGAGATATCAACACTTCCGGAACTGTTACCGTTCCGTCTGCATTTTGATAATTTTCCAAAATAGCTGCGACTGTTCTGCCGACTGCTAATCCCGAACCATTAAGCGTATGCACTAATTTTGCCTTATCTTTTGCACTATCTTTATATCTTACTTGCAATCTTCTCGCTTGATAATCTTCAAAATTCGAACATGACGAAATCTCTACATATCTGTTATATGACGGCATCCACACTTCTATATCATATGTTTTCGCCGATGAAAAAGTCGCATCTCCTGTGCATAACGCCACAACTCTGTATGGTAAATTTAACATCTGTAATAATTTTTCGGCATCATTAGTTAACTTTTCTAATTCTTCATATGATTCTTCAGGTTTACAAAACTTTACCAGTTCCACTTTATTAAACTGATGTTGTCGGATAAGTCCACGGGTATCTCTACCTGCCGAGCCCGCTTCAGACCTAAAGCACGCTGAATATGCACAGTATTTTATCGGCAAACTTTCGCCTTCTAAAATTTCGTTTCTATGAAAATTCGTAACAGGAACTTCTGCTGTTGGTATTAAATACAAGTTTGTATTCTCTACTTTAAATTCATCTTCTTTAAACTTAGGGAATTGTCCTGTACCGAAAAGCGAATCATCATTTGCCAAAAATGGCGGAAGATCGGAAGAGCACACGTCTGAACTCCAGTCACACGTATCAAT
>CAMJYS010000108.1 GCA_946410005.1 uncultured Clostridia bacterium
GCGACCACCGAGATCTACACTCTTTCCCTACACGACGCTCTTCCGATCTGATGCTACTGTTTGGAGTGAATTGAAAGAAAATGGCGCAGTACTACTCGGAAAAACAAATATGGACGAGTTTGCGATGGGTTCTGCGTGTGAAACTTCTTGCTATGGCAGAGCAAAAAATCCTCACAATAAAGATTATGTCACAGGCGGAAGTTCCGGAGGAGCTGCAGCTTCGGTCGCAGGAAATTTATCGGCATATTCGATAGGTTCGGATACAGGTGGGTCAGTGCGCCAACCTGCGAGTTTTTGTGGTGTTGTAGGATTAAAACCAACATACGGCTCTGTTTCGAGATATGGTTTAATCGCTTATGGATCTAGTTTGGACCAGATTGGCCCAATAGCAAAAACTTCTGAGGATGCATCCATAGTTTTTGATTGCACGTGTGGATATGATAGTCACGATTCGACTTCTGCAAAAGTAGATTACAAAAATACTTTTGAGCATTTAAACGATGATATAAAAGGCTTCAAAATAGGCATTCCAAATCAGTATTACGACGGAATTGATTCTGAAATAAAATATTCTTTGGAAGAAGCAATGAAAAAATATGAATCAATGGGTGCTAGAATTGAGTATTTTGACCTTCCCGAAGTAAAATTTGCTTTGCCGGTCTATTATATTTTAGCCTGTGCAGAAGCTGCTTCTAACTTAGCTAGATATGATGGTATTCGTTATGGATATAAAGCGAAAAATTATAGTGATATAAACGAGATGATATGTAAAACAAGAAGTCAAGGGTTCGGCGAGGAAGTTAAACGTAGAATTTTGCTCGGTAACTATGTTTTGAGTTCAGGATATTATGACGCTTATTATAAAAAAGCCCAAAGTTTAAGGAGTGTTATAGTTAGTGCGTTTAATAACACGTTTAGTAAATACGACGTTATTTTAACACCCACTTCACCTGTTTCTGCCTTTAAAGCAAATAGGGAATACAGCAGTCCCGAAGAAATATATCTTGCAGATATATGTACGGTTCCTGTTAATATAGCCGGAATACCTGCAATTTCGTTGCCTTGTGGATTCGATTCCAAAAATTTACCTATCGGAATGCAACTGATTGGACCAAAATTCAGTGAATATAAAATTTTGAATTTAGCACATCAATATGAAGTTTTCACACAATATGAAAACAATAAGTGTTTGCAAATGGGGGTTATACTATGAATTATGAACTTGTTGTTGGACTAGAAACGCATGTGGAACTTTTAACAAAAACTAAGATTTTTTGTAGTTGTAAAAATTCCTTTGGCGATGAACCAAATACAAATTGTTGCCCTGTTTGTATAGGACTTCCCGGAACACTTCCAAAACTAAATAGAGAAGTTGTGAATTTTGCGATAAAAGCCGGACTTGCATTAAATTGTACTATTAATTTAAATTCCAGAATGGACAGAAAAAATTATGTGTATCCCGATTTATCGAAAGCATATCAAATTTCACAATTTTATTCTCCAATTTGCACAAATGGATATTTAGAACTATCGAGCGGTAAAAAAATAAGAATCCATCAAATTCATATGGAAGAGGACGCCGGAAAGCTTGTTCATAAATCCGGGGATGTTTATGTAGACTATAATCGCGGAGGAGTGCCGCTACTAGAAATAGTTACGGAACCCGATATAAGTTCTTCCGAAGAAGCAAGAGAATATATTGAAAAACTTCAAATGATAATGAGATATATCGGCGTTTCGGATTGTAAAATGCAAGAGGGTTCAATGCGTTGCGACGTAAACGTTTCGGTAAGACCTGCAGGTTCCAGAACTTTTGGAACGAGAACGGAAATAAAAAATATGAATTCCGTAACTTTTATGACAAAAGCTATAGATTATGAATTTAAAAGACATATCGCAATAATCGAAAGCGGTGAAAAAGTTGTTCAACAAACTTTGAGATATATCGAAGAAACAAATTCAACTCAAAGTATGCGTAGCAAAGAAGATGCACAAGATTACAGATATTTTCCGGATCCGGATTTGGTAAACGTTTCTTTAGAAAAGTCTTATGTAAATAGAATACAAGATGAACTCCCTGAACTTCCTGAAAGTAGGTTTAAAAAATATACAGAGGTTTTTGGTATACCCGAAAATGACGCAATGTTGATTGTCAAGTATAAGAATGTTTCTGATTTTTTTGAACAGTCTTCTATAAATTTAAAAAATCCAAAAATGATTTCGAATTTTATAATCGGACAAATTTTCAGAAATATTGAAACGGAATCAGATAGAGAAAAATTCGATATTTTAATTACTCCAAAACAGCTGAATAAATTAGCAATTCTTATTGAAGAAGGAAAACTTAATATGAATCTAGCAAAGAAAACGCTTACTAAAATGCTTGAAACCGGAAAAGGTATAGAAGAATTTGTATCCGAAAGCGATATGAAGGGCTTATCTGACGAAGAAATAGAAAAATTGTGTGATGACGCTATAAAATCCAACGAAAGCGCTGTGAAAGATTATTTAGACGGAAAAGAAAAGGCATTGAAGGCGATTTTGGGATTTGTAATGCGTCAAACTCGTGGAAAAGGTGATCCTTTGAAAATAGAACAAAAGATAATAGAAAAAATTAAAAACGATTAAATTGTGAAATTCGGTCAAAAAGCGTTGACTTTTTAGTAAAAATGTTATATAATATAGTTGAAGCATGGAATATACGTTCTTGTTTCAACTATATTTTGTTTTAGGAGGAATTAACAATGACAGAAATTAATAATGAAGATTTAGAAAAGGTTTCAGGCGGAGCTAAAAATACACATAGCAAAATAAGAAGATTAGGAGATAAGCCTATAAAAAGGACTTGTATTTGTTGCAAAGAAAGTTTTAGCGTTTTGCCTTGGGGACCAAGATATATTTGTAATAAATGTCAATTAAAAACCAATAATTTACCTAAAGTTTCGCCAAAAAATTTAGAAAAAATTTCAGGCGGAGTAGCTAATCCAGCGGCAGGAATGAGCTTTGAAGATGCCAAAAAACATGCCGAAAAACTTGGAACAAACGGTATAGACTATGGTTCTTGGAAAA
>CAMJYS010000109.1 GCA_946410005.1 uncultured Clostridia bacterium
ATTGATACGTGTGACTGGAGTTCAGACGTGTGCTCTTCCGATCTATTTCATCTTCTATACTGTTAGATACTTGAATATATATTTTTTCATTGTCTTTTATAGCTACAAAATCAATTTCTGTTTTATAAAGAGTACCTACGTATAGTTCATATCCACGCCTTAAAAGCTCAATTGCAACTATATTTTCTAAAGTTCTTCCATAATCAGGATTTTTTGTTCCTAATTTTGCATATTTAAACGAATGGTCGCTTAAATAATATTTTTCGGTAGTTGATAAATATTTTTTTCCTTTAATATCAAATCTGCGGATTTTATAAAAAGCAAACGCTTTGCATAAATATTCAATATATTTATTAACAGTTTTGTGATCCACAGAATCCACTTTGGTTTTTATTATATCTGATATTTTTCGGGGAGAAGTAATATTTGATATGTTATCAGTTAAATAGTCTGTTATTTTCGATAGTAAAAGTTCTTTTCTGATTTTATACTTTTGCTTAATGTCTCGTAAAATAAGAGTATCGAATACCTCTCGAATATACTTATATTTATCTGCATTTGTTTTATATAGATAAGAACCTGGCATTCCACCTTCCGATAAATATTTTATATATGCTTCTTGCATATTTTTAAATTCATAATAGGTAACAAATTCTTTGAATGAAAAGGGATATACTTCAATTTTAAAAGTTCTTCCCGTAAACAAAGTTGCCAAATCACTACTAAGTAAAAACGCATTTGACCCGGTAATATATATATCATATTTTTCCGATGAATGAAGACTATTAATGGCTTTTTCAAACCCTTTGCACATCTGTATCTCATCTATAAACAAATAGTTTTTTTGATTTTGTTTATATTTTTCTTCTACATATTCCAGTAAGGAATGATATTCAAGCAAATGTTCATACTTACAATTATTGAAATTAATATGTATAATGTTGGCCGTTATATCATTTTCGACTATTTTATTTATAAAAGATTCTAACAATTTAGATTTACCGCTTCTGCGAATGCCAGTTATAACCTTTATATCGGGTGTCCCTTTGACATTCTCTAATTGTTTTAAATAATCATTTCGTTCTATAAGTTTAATATTAACCACCTCTACACTTATAATAACTATTCTATTCCCCAAAGTCAATATTTTTTTGGTTTTGGGGAATAAAAAATAATATACATAATTTTTAAAAAAACAAAAAGGAGTGATATTATGGGCATAAGTGGCAATATGTCAACAAGTAATCAGTATATAAAATACACAATTTCGATAAATCAAAATTCTCAGAATGTTTCGAATAATTACTCGAATGTTACTGTAACGGTTAGATTTTTCAGGACGAATAGCGGATATACAACGTATGGTAGCGGTACTTGCTACTGCAAAATCAATGGCACAACGTACTCTTCTACAGTTTCTCCAAGCCAAAAAATTACAAATTCAGGCATTGATCTATTTAGCAAAACTCTTGATATTTATCATAATAACGATGGAACAAAAAACCTTACATGTTCTGCGTGGATTGATATGAATACGCCTCTCACGAGTAGCGAACAATCGTATTCGCAGAATTTATCTACAATTCCACGCGCAAGCAAACCGACGCTGAGTTCAAGCTCTGTTACAATGGGCAATTCTTTAACAATTTACACGAACAGAGCTTCCAGCAGTTTTACGCATTCCCTATACTATCAAATTGGTTCAGACGGCTGGAATACAATTGGCACAGGAATTGGAACAAGTAAAAGCTGGACTGTTCCTATAGGCTTTGCTAACAACACGCCAAATTCTACAAATTTAAGCGTAAAACTTTGGCTTGAAACATATAACGGAAGCACATACATCGGGTGCAATAGCGTTTCTTTTACTGCAAATGTTCCGTCAAATATTGTACCGACAATAAACGCTATCAATTTGTCAGAAGTAAACTCAGAAATATATCAGCAGTTCGGTGTCTTTGTTCAAGGAAAATCTAAAATATCAGGCAGCATCTTAGCTACTGGCAGTTATTCAAGCACAATTAAAAGCTACAGCGTTTCTATCAATGGTTCTTCGTACACAACAAATAACTTCACAACCGACTATTTAATATCAAGCGGTGAAAATGTTTGTTTTATAACTGTTAAAGATAGTCGAGGTAGAGCTACAAGCCAAACGATAAGCTTCGATATAGTAGAATACGCAAATCCCGTAATTAATTCATTTTCTGTTTCAAGATGCAATCAGGATGGATCGCCTAATGATGAAGGCAATTGCGTAAAATGCGACATATCGGCTAATGTTTCAAGTGTAAACAACAAAAACACAAAGCTTTTTCAGATTAAATACAAGAAAATATCTGAAACAGAGTGGAATATAGTCGAGCTTGATAGTTCTTCATATAATTTAGAAACGATAAAAATAATTCAAAATATAGACACAGAATCAGAGTACAATTTTAAGGTTGTTGCTACTGATTTTTTTAGTTTTGCGGAGTATTCACACAATGTTTCTACTGCTTATACAGTAATGGATTTTCTTGAAAACGGGAAAGGAATAGCACTTGGCAAAGTTGCAACTGATAGCGATCTTTTAGATATAAACTTTCCGGTTAAATTCAGAAAAGAAGCAGATATTTCAAGTGATTTCACAATAAATGGAAAAACAATTTTTGACTTGATTTACCCTATTGGTTCAATCTATATGTCAGTAAACGAAACGGATCCCAGTCTACTTTTCGGTGGAACTTGGACTGCTTGGGGTAAAGGCAGAGTTCCTGTTGGTGTAAATACTTCGGACTCAAACTTTAATTCAAGCGAAAAAACCGGAGGGAGCTCTGATCACAGGCACGAATGGAGAATAGGAATGCATTGGTGGTACGGAGCAGCTTGTGGTGAAGGTGCCGGTAGCGGAACAGGAGCTTACGTTTACTCAGAAAGTAGATACGACGGCTGGGGCAGGAATTTAGAATCTAAATCAATGTCTGTAAACAACGGGGCGTATAACAATAAAGGGGCTTCTACAGGAAGTCCTGCGGGTAAATATTCTCAGG
>CAMJYS010000110.1 GCA_946410005.1 uncultured Clostridia bacterium
GCAAGCAATTGGAAAAATTTCAGATGCAAAAAAAGTACTTCAAATATGCGATTTTTTGACTGAAAATTTAAATTCAAAACAAAATTAATCCCCTTAACTTCTTTAAATTAAGAAATTAAGGGGAGTTTTGTTTCTAAAAATAAAAATTACTCATCTTCAGATTTATTCTTTTTATCTTTTCTATTTTTTATCATATTTCCAATTTTATCCACCACATCTGGTGCCATTGAAATTATTCTATCGATTGCTCCGTCAAACGATTGTATTTGCAAAAGCTTTACATCACCATCTTTGGATATAACAAGAAACGCAACCGGCGTTATGCTTACTCCTGCGCCATTTCCTCCGCCAAACATATCTTTATCGCTACCTTTTTGAGTAGAAAAATCAGAGCCTCCTGCCGCAAAGCCATAAGCAACTTTCGAAACAGGTATAATCGTAGAACCGTCAGCAGAATTTATTGGCTTACCGATTATTGTATCTGCATTCACCGTACTTTTAATTTTCTCTACTGTTGAATCCATAATTTCATTTAGCTTATTACTCATAAAATTACCACCTTTAAATTATATTATATTATATTTATAACACCTGCTAATTACAAACATCAAAACAGATATTATATCAAAAATATTCCCACTAAACTCACATTCAAAATCCACTTCAACTTTTTCGTCTAAAAAATCAGGAACCACATTCACAACAAAATTTTTTGGATTAAAAACCTCCTTTATGATTGCCAACAATGGATATAAAAACGAAGAAGCTTGTCCATACTTTATTGCTGTATTCGCAGCGTCAGATAAACCGATTTTGACAATAAGCTTAAACTTTTTAAACGAAATATTTTTTACGATTTTTTTAATAGTGTCCTTTGTAATCAACAATATTTTTGGTAACAACTCTAACTTTTTACATAAAGAAAATTTATTATTTGAATTAATCTTAAATTTTTTGTTTGAACTTTTTGATTTTTTATTGTTTTTATTTTTGATAAAGTCAGAAAAATTAATTTTAATTCCCATTATATTTATATTAAAAATAATTTTTTTGCTATAGCTTATTCTGACATTTATCGGAACAAATAACATAACAGTTATTATCAGAAAAATAATTAAAATTAAATAAAGAAAAATCATAAAAAATTGCCCTCAAACAAAAACTAACTCGAAAATTTACCAAAAATAATAGTATTATTATTTTCAAAAGTACAAATCTTATTCAAAAATATCACCTAATAAAAAGAAATGGCAAACTTGTAATTTTGAATATTGAACCTGTTATAACCACTCTTAAAAATTCCAGGGGAATATCAAAAAAGCCAAAAAGCAACATAAAAAATAATACGATAGCTATTATTCTTTGATGTTGATAATACTTTGATACAAATCTTTCCGGTATAAATCCTCCTAAAATTTTATTTCCATCAAATGGTGCCAATGGTATCAAGTTAACGACTGCCAATCCTACGTTTATACTAACAAAATGAGCCGAAAAGCTGTTTACCATTCTCATAATATCGTAATTCAACCCTAACAATAAAAGTAAATTGGCGGAAAATGCACTAATAATAGCAGCAAATATGTAAGAAACCAATCCGGCAATTCCGACTAAAGCCATACCCTTCCTTGGAGACTTAAAATTCAACGGGTTTATCGGAACAGGTTTTGCCCACCCAAAATCAAAGAGCATAATCCAAACCGCTCCAAACGGAGAAAAATGCTCAATCGGGTTAATCGTCATTAATCCAAGTGATTTCGCAGTTGAATCGCCAAGCTTATATGCAACAAATGCTTGCAAATATTCATGAAACGGCAAAACAACAAATATAATTGCCAAAACCGCTAAAATACGTATCAATACATCTTCAATTGTAATTCCGGGTTGTAAAAACCACATAAAAAATTCACCTCTTTTACGATTATAACATTTTTTATTATTTAAAACTACTATTTCGAATCAAATACTTCTATATTCGTTCCGGGATAATACCAACTTAATATTTCGTTATATTTTTTGCCTTGTTTTGCCATATATTGTGCCCCGCACTGACTCATTCCTACTCCATGTCCATATCCTAAAACTGTAAAAATAAAGCTGTTTCTTTCACTGTTATATTCAATACTAAAATTTGAAGACCTTAATCCAAATATTTTTCTTATTTCAATCCCCGTAATTTTAATATGACCTATTTCAATTTCTTTTACCATTCCGCTATCGGTTCTGGAAGTACTTGCAATCCAATCATTCGGCGGATTTTCAAAATCAAACTCAGATTTAATATTATCTTTTAAAGCTGATTTAAAATCTTCTGCTCTAAATTCTTTTATAGTTTGATATCCTTTTGCAACTCTATCTCCGGGACTTTCTACATCGGTTAAATATTTCAAATCACCGCCAAAAACATCGCAACATTTTTCTGTTTTACCGGAAGACATAGCATGATATGCCGCCAAAATTAAGTTATTTTCGTTATCTGTTATAACTTTCCCCAAAACGCTGTTTACAGCTTCTTTAACTTTATTATAATGTTTATCAAAATCCTTTCCCCATTTTTGTTTAAGTTGATTCTCAGTTGTATAATTAACAGACTTTTCGGAATTAACTTTAAAGTCGTATTGACTGTTTTCAGTATTTTCAGCTTTCTCTCTTAATCTTGAAAAATATGTATAACTCGCAACAGCTTGAGCTTTTAATGCCTCATTTTCGAAATTTGCCGGCATTTCACAAGAAACTACCGCATATAAAAATTCTTTATCTGAAATTTTTAAAATGTTATTTGTAGATTCGTCAAAAATTTTAAAATATTTTTTATTTGAAATACGATTTTCTGATTCACAGGAATTAAAAAAATCCTTGCAATTTCCTCTTTGCATTATAACCGGTATCATTGGTATTAAAACAAAATTTAAAGGTAAAACAAAAAAATATATCAATTGAAATCTTTTGCGTTTTAAATATAAAAGATCGGAAGAGCGTCGTGTAGGGAAAGAGTGTAGATCTCGGTGG
>CAMJYS010000111.1 GCA_946410005.1 uncultured Clostridia bacterium
AAATTTAGAATCAGAAATGGTTTTTATATTTAATTTTTTCGTATATTTTGCAACAATATGCGGTATAACGTCTTTGCTACTGTTGCTGTGGAAAAAAGAATTTTCAATGGTACAAAATTATTTCGGCATGACGTTTAATTACAACTTCGGGATATTCAAAAATAGATTTATCGGGATTTATACAAATTCGAATATTTTGGGATTTTCAATGATTGAAGCAATTGTGGCAAGCGATATTTTATCTGATTTTTATTTAAAAGATAAGTACAAAGAAAAAATCCCGAATAGAACATTTTTAATTTTCGTTCAAATCATATCTTGCTTATGTCTGTTTTTATCGGACTCAAATGCATCATTTTTGTTTTTGATTATATACATAACAATAAGAGTATTTTGTAACATGTTTTTTAAAAATAAATGGTTTCACGGTCTTAAATTTTTACAAAGTGTAATTATAACCACTAGTATTTGTATTGTGTCTATGTCGGTAATGTTTACATTTAGAAATAAAAGCCAAGTATTTATAGAAAAATTCATGAATGAAATTTATACAAAAGAATCTAATTATGAAAAAAATAAAACTAAAAATACAGATTCTAAGACAAATAATAATGGTATAACAATTATTGTTCCTGACCCTGAAACTAAATCAAAGGTCAACCAAAACACCACTTCTACCGAACTACATATCGGAAGAGAACATTACGAAGTAAGTAGCGGAAGAATAACGCTGTTCAAGCAGGGAATAAAAATTTTTAAACATCATCCTATTATGGGAATTTCCAGAGCAAATTTAAATTTATACGCCAAAAAATATTTACCCGGTGGGCTTATTCATCCCGATTTGCACAACGGATATTTAACAATTTTGGTTTCATATGGAATAATAGGTTTTATGATATTTACTGTTTTTTCTGTTTTGGTAGCAAAAGATATCTGTAAAAATATGTTCTATGTAATCAATAAAAATTATTTCGGAATAATAATGAAACTTTTTTCATGTCTGGTTTCTTATTGCAGCTACTGTTTATTTGAAAAAGCGATATTATTTGATATGACTTTTATGGTAGGATTTTTCTGGACGATACTCGGATATGCGATTATTTACATTAGAAAAACGGATGAAATTCATCATTAGTATAAAACTTGTGGGGTGAAAATATGTCGTCGAGCAAAGAATATTTAGAGTTTATCTTGGAGCAATTATCGGACTTGGACGGAATAGAGTATAGATACATGATGGGCGAATACATTTTGTACTATAAAGGCAAGATTTTTGGCGGAATTTACGACGACAGATTTCTTATAAAACCCGTAAAGTCAGCAATAGATTTTATGCCAAACGCTAAATATGAAATCCCGTATAAAAACGGCAAGGAAATGCTGTTAATAGATGATGTAGACGACAAAGAACGCCTAGCAAAGCTTATAAAAATCATGTACGACGAATTACCCGCGCGGAAATTGAAAAAGAAAAAATAACACAAAAACTCACCTCTTAAATTAAGAGGTGAGTTTTTATAAATATACATAAGATTGCGGTGCGTGATTTAGGCCAAGTTCAGTTAGCTTTTTCGGGGTTTCGTAAACTTTGACTTCGCCGAGTTTATACGCAACAGCTATATTTTTATTTTTAAAATATTCGTCGTAAAATTTTTTATTCGTCCCGGAACCATTTTTAGTTTTCTCCCAAACTTTATTCGGTTCATCTACTATGATTTCTTCGACTTCCACTTCGGCAACTATTTTCATAACAGGAGCCGAAGAATATATTATTATGGCGTCCACTCTATTCTTCGGCTTTATTTTTCTGTATTCATATTTCTTTCTTCCGGACAATATCTCTTTTACATATTCAGGTTTGATTGAAACAAGTATTTTCATTTTATAAAAGATGGAAAGCTACTATCAATCCGGCGAAAACTATCGAAACCATCGAAGTGAGTTTTATTAATATGTTTATCGCCGGGCCGGATGTATCTTTAAACGGATCGCCTACTGTATCTCCAACAACTGCTGCTTTATGACAATCTGAACCTTTTCCGCCTAAATTTCCCGCTTCTATGTGCTTTTTAGCGTTATCCCAAGCGCCGCCGGCATTCGACATCATTACCGCCAATACAAAGCCTGTAATTGTTGTTCCTGCTAAAAATCCTGCTACACCGTTAACTCCTAAAATTAATCCTACCGCAATTGGTACTATTACCGCTAAAACTGCCGGTAAAATCATTAATTTTTGTGATGAACGTGTGCAAAGGTCTACGCAAGATTCATAATCAGGTTCTGCTGTGCCTTCAAGAAGTCCTTTTATTGTTTTAAATTGACGTCTTACTTCTAAAACTATACTTTGTGCCGCTTTTCCTACTGCTTCCATTGTGAGTGCTGCAAACAAGAACGGTATCATTGCACCTATGAATAGCCCGACTAAAACAGGCGGATTTGTAATGCTTAAGTTAAACTGGACTCCGGGCGCTAAGTTTTTAACTTCTGCTATATATGCAGCAATTAACGCTAAAGCTGTTAAAGCTGCTGAACCTATCGCAAAACCTTTTCCTGTTGCTGCGGTTGTATTTCCAAGAGAATCCAATGCGTCTGTTCTCTCTCTTACTTTTTCTCCGAGTCCTGACATTTCAGCTATTCCGCCTGCATTGTCTGCAATTGGACCATATGCATCTGTTGCTAATGTTATACCCAATGTAGAAAGCATTCCGACTGCCGCAACGCCTATTCCGTAAAGACCTCTGTTAAAACTCAATGCATCGGAAACATTTCCTCCGCAGGCGAAAAAGCTTATTAAAATTGCTGTTCCTACGATAACTACCGGCCATACAGTTGAACTCATTCCGAGCGATAAGCCTCCGATTATTACTGTTGCGGAACCTGTTTCTGATGTTTTAGACAAATCTTTTGTAGGATTATATGTATCAGACGTAAAGTATTCTGTTGTAAACCCTATTAAAACTCCGGAAACCAGTCCGGCTATTACTGCATAAAAT
>CAMJYS010000112.1 GCA_946410005.1 uncultured Clostridia bacterium
GTATCTGTAATAGACATTTCGACCTGTGTATTTTTTCTTTCAGGACCTAAAACCGCTACATTTTTAAATATAAACTTAGGTCCGACTACATCAACTCGTTCTTCACAAAGATATTGACCCGGCTGAGAAAGTGGTTTTTTAGGTGTAAGTTCGTAATTTTCACCGAACAAACAATCTACCGCTTCTCTGGAAAGATGAGCATGTCTTGCAGAAACTTCTATCATAACTTCCATAAAAATAAGATACTTGCAACTGCTTAAATATTGTGCAAGCACCTTTTCACCACCTTCGTCTTTAAATTTTATTTTTTATAAATTTTTCATTCATACTAAAAGAATTAATATCGTTGAATGTTATAAACTTAGCATTTATTTTAGAAATTTTTATTTTCAAACTATCTTCATTTGAATACGAAAAAAATGCTTTACCGTCAACCGAAATGTTAACCGTAGAATCTTTTCTAGGAAAATATTTTATTTCTAATTCTTCATCATCTAAAATAACGCTCTTATTAAAAAGTGAATACGCACAAATAGGTGTAATACATAAACATTTCATAGTTTCTTTTATAATCGGTCCGCCTGCTGATAAAGAATACGCACTTGAACCGGTCGGCGTTGAAACAATTACCCCGTCGGAACGATACGAACAAATTTTATTATTTTTAGAATAAATTTCGTAATCTAAAATCTGAGAATTATCGTTGCGACTTAAAACTATATCATTAAGCGCTAAAAACCTTTTTTCATTAAAAAAAGTTTCTAGCATTATTCTATCGACTATTTTGTAATTACCTTCGATTAAATCTTTTAATTTATCAATTTGACTTTTTTCGAAAGCAGATATAAAGCCTACTTTTCCGCCGTTTATTCCTAAAACCGGTTTACTAAAAACAGCGAACGATTTAGAAATTTTCAAAATCGTTCCGTCGCCGCCAAAAGCTATCGCTACATCGCTCTGCTCTATTAACTCATTTGTATCCTCAAAAAAGCAAACCTTAAATCCGATAAAATAATTTTTATATTTCTTATCCACTAAAACATTTCCGCCTAAATCTAAAACCGTACTAGCGATTGCATGTATATATTTTAAATTTTCTTCTAAATTTACATCTTTAAAAAAAATAGATATATTCATGCAATTCACTCCTTTTGTTTAGATTATTTCAGTTCTTCGTGTGAAGTTTCTATAACATCATCAATGTCAACAGGTTCGTCGATATATGCGTTATCAGATTTTTTTAAAAGCGCCAAATATTCAATATTACCTTCCGGACCTTTTACCGGAGAAAAATCAACGCCTAAAACCGCAAAACCGTTTTCAACACAGAAATTACAAATATTTTCTACTACCTCTTTATGAACTTCTTTATCTCTTACAACACCTTTTTTCCCGACCTTTTCTCTACCGGCTTCAAATTGAGGTTTTATAAGGCAAACTCCCATTGCGCTATCTTTTATAATTTCTCTTACAACCGGCAAAACGAGTTTAAGCGAAATAAAAGATACGTCTACCGAAAAAAAGTCTACTTCATCTTTTATAAGTTCTTTATCAATATAACGAATATTTGTTCTTTCCAAATTCACAACACGGTCGTCGTTCCTTAGCTTCCAATCGAGTTGACCGTAACCAACGAAAATAGAATATACTGTTTTGCTGCCGTTTTGTAGCATACAATCAGTGAACCCACCTGTCGACGCACCTATATCCATACACACTAAATCGTTAAGGTTTATATTAAAACAGTCTATAGCTTTTTCAAGTTTTAACCCGCCACGACTAACGTATTTTAGCTTATTATTTCTAACTTCTACACTACAATTTTCGTCATCATAAGCAGTGCCGGGTTTATCAGATTTTTGATTATCCACAAAAACTAACCCTTCCATAATTAATAATTTGGCTTGTTCTCGGCTTTTAGCGAATCCTTTTTCAAAAACAATAACATCGAGTCGTTTTTTCATCAGAAAAATTATAAATTCAGCTTCAAATTTATAATTTATTTTTCACCTTTCTTTTCGTTAAAATTTGAGCATATCAATTAAATCGATTCATCGCTTCGTCAATTTTATCTTGAACTATCATCTCTATCGAATAATAAACGTTTGGCATTAATTTTTCAAGTATCGATATTTCGGAATTGTCAAATTTAGAAAGTACCCAATCTGCCAAATCCCATTTAGGGTTAGGTCTTTCCCCTACTCCTATTTTTATTCTGGAAAAATTTTGCGAACCACAAAGCTCAATAATATTTCTCATTCCGTTATGTCCGCCGTGAGTACCTTTTCGTCTTATTCTCATTTTGCCGGCAGGAATAGAAATATCGTCAAATATTATAAGTATTTTTTCCGGCAAAATTTTATAAAAGCTCATAACACTCTGAACAGCCTTACCGCTTAAGTTCATAAATGTTTGCGGTTTTAAAAGCAAAATTTTTTTATCGCCTATTTTGGCGTTAGCACACAGTGAATGGAATTTTTCGGTATTAAATTCTGCGTTCAATTTTTTAGAAATATAATCCAGCGCCATAAATCCAACATTATGACGTGTTTTATCGTACTGTTTACCCGGATTTCCAAGCCCAACTATAACAAAATCTATATTACCCATTTTTTTATTTCTTTTCCTCTAATTTATTCTAAAATCATAGCGGAAATCGGCATGTCTTTATTTATTCGCTTTATTGCCTCAGACAAAATCGGTGCGACATTTAAAACCGCAAATTTATCTAACATTTTTTCTTTTGGAATATCAATCGTATTCAAGAAAACAACTTTTTTTATAACGCTATTTTTAAGTCTTTCTATTGCATTTCCCGACAAAACTCCATGCGCAACATACGCATAAACTTCTTTTGCTCCACCTTTTTCAACAATAGCGTTTGCGGCATTACAAAGCGTTCCCGCTGAGATCGGAAGAGCGTCGTGTAGGGAAAGAGTGTAGATCTCGGTG
>CAMJYS010000113.1 GCA_946410005.1 uncultured Clostridia bacterium
TTTGTGAAACTACAAAACTTGATTGATTTGGAATTTCAG
This sequence comes from uncultured Clostridia bacterium, assembly GCA_946410005.1. GTDB lineage: Bacteria > Bacillota > Clostridia > Oscillospirales > Acutalibacteraceae > UMGS1491. The sequence continues at coordinate 40 of CAMJYS010000113.1, forward strand.
GATTATTATATAATTTTTTATTTCATGGCTTTACATCATCAAAAACAAAAACATTTTTATAAAAAAAACTTTTTATTCCAATTACCTCAGGATGATTACTATTCCCTGAAATCAAAAGAAAATCTTTTTTATCTGAATTTTTTTCAACTATTCTATGAATCTTTTTAACGAATGGACATGTAGCATCTACAAAATCAATATTATTTTGTTCCATGTATTCCAAATTTTCTTTTGTCGTACCATGAGCTCTAATTACCAAAATATATCCATTTGGAACTTGAGATGGATGATCTATAATTTTTATTCCTTTATCTTCAAACTCTTTTATTATCTTTGGATTATGTATTATAGGACCCAAAGTACACACCTTTCTGTTTTTAGACAATAAATAATTGACCGCATTAACTGCATGGTCAACTCCAAAACAATATCCTATTGTCTTCGCTATATGTATTTTCAAAAAAAAACCTCGCTTTTTCAAATTTTAATTTCGCATTTCTTTTATTTTTTCCATTATCATATTAGTAGCAGATTTGATTTCCGAGCGTGTCCCTGCTACTATACCAAAATCTTTCGGAAAAATTCCCGGAGATATTTTTATCAAAGTTTTCTTAAAAGCTTTAACTTTATTATTTTTTCCACCGCCGGTTATGCAAACAGGTATTACAGGAGCGTTACATGAGTATGCTAAAAATGCCTCACCTGACTTCGGTCTTAAAAATTCTCCTGTTTTAGACCTTGTACCTTCTATGAATATTCCTAAAATATCATCATTTTTAATTATATTTTTCGAAATATCTAAAGCACTTGTGTCTCCTTTTCCACGTTTAACAGGGAATACACCCAACATAGACAAAATCCAACCCAATAGTTTATTTTTAAAAAGCTCTTCCTTAGCCATAAAACATATGGTATTTTTTAAACCTACTATTAAAAAAATCGGGTCCATATTAGATAAATGATTTGAACATAACAAGCAACCTGTTTTTATCATACTTAAATTCTCAGCACCCTGTATTTCATATGGAAATATAAGTTTCACAAAAGGCTTTAATATTAAACCTACGAATTTATAAAAAATTTTATTTTGTGTCAATTTTTATACCCTTCTTTTTTATTATTTCAATTAATTTATAAACTGTATCTTGCTGATTTAAATTTGAATTATCAACTAAAATCGCATCATTAGCTTTTTTTAATGGCGAAATCTTTCTATGTATATCATTATAATCTCTCTTATTTATTAATTCTAAAATTTCATCAAAAGTAGTTGACTGACCTTTTGAGATTAACTGATTATATCTTCTTTTAGCACGCACTTTTGGGTCTGCAGTTAAAAATATTTTTACATCTGCATTTGGAATTACCACCGTTCCTATATCTCTTCCATCTATAACTATATTATTTTTTTCTGCAATATCTCTCTGAAGTTTTAAAAGAAATTGTCTAACTTCCGGGATAACAGAAATTTCAGAAGACAACATAGAAATTTCATTTGTTCTGATTTTTTGAGTTACATCTACGCCATTTAAAAATATGGTTTGTGAAAAGTTTTCATTTTTCAAACTTACCGATATATTATTAAGATTTTTTAAAACTTCTGATTTTTCCTTATAATTAATCTTATTTTCCAAAAAGAAATAAGCTATTGTACGATATAGAGCACCTGTATCTACATTTATAAACCCCATTTTTTTAGCGATAATTTTTGAAATTGTACTTTTTCCTGACCCTGACGGTCCATCAATTGCAATTGTAATCAATTTTATACTCCTTTTACAAAATTTAGGTTCTAATCTTTTAAATAAAGATAGAACCTATTTCACTGAATTATAAAACTATTTTTTATTTTTTATATCATTCAAAATCATATCTATAAATTCGTCTTTATCCATAAGCCCTAAATCGCCTTTTACACAACTGCGAACAGAAATTTTCCCACTCTCCAGTTCTTTATTTCCTAATATTACCATATAAGGAATTTTACTCAATTGTGCTTCGCGAATTTTATACCCAATTTTTTCATTACAAAGATTAGCAGTAACACGTTGTATTCCGGCAGAAATCATTTCTTTTTTTAAGTTTTCTGCAAATTCTGTCATAGATTCATTAAGCGGCAAAATTCTAACTTGTTCCGGCGCCAACCAAATCGGTAAATTACCTTTTGTTTCTTCAAGCAAAAATGAAATAAATCTATCCGATGAGCCTAATACTGCCCTGTGTATTACAATAGGCATATGTTCTTGCCCGTCTTTTCCCACATATTTCAAATCAAATCTTTTCGGCAACGCAAAATCAAGCTGACAAGTCGGAATCGTGACATCATGCATTAGTGCGGACTTTATTTGTATATCTATTTTTGGGCCATAAAATGCTGCTTCGCCTTTAGCTTCATAAAAATCAATCTTTAATTCTTGCAATATATCTCTCAATTGATTCTCGGCGGTTTCCCACATTTCATCATTATCAATATATTTTTCTTTGTTTTCTTTATCTCTTAAAGAAAGTCTTATATCAAATTTATCAAATCCAAAATCATTTTTCCAAACATCGAATATAAGTTTTAATACATTTCCGACTTCTTCCTTTATTTGATCCGGTCTTACAAACAAATGAGCATCATTTTGGCACATTTGCCTTACTCTTTCTAATCCACAAACCGCACCTGAATTTTCATACCTAAAGTCGTGAGCCAATTCACCTATTCTTATCGGTAAATCACGATAGGACCTAAGCTCGCTTTTATATATAAGCATATGATGCGGACAATTCATTGGCCTTAAAACAAATTCTTCAGTATCCACCTTCATGACCGGAAACATGTCATCTTTATAGTGATCCCAATGCCCGCTTATTTTGTACAAATCCGTCGTTGCTACACTTGGAGTAT
>CAMJYS010000114.1 GCA_946410005.1 uncultured Clostridia bacterium
GACCACCGAGATCTACACTCTTTCCCTACACGACGCTCTTCCGATCTAAACGTTCGATAGATTGGATACTCTGAATTCTCAACCAAACGGAGAATATTTGGGAATTTCAACCGGTATAAAAGACCTTGACAGAGTAATAATGGGACTTAATAAGAGCGACTTAATACTCTTAGCCGCTCGACCGGGTATGGGAAAAACCAGCTTCGCATTAAATATTGCCGAATATGCCTCTACAATAAAAAACAAAAAAGTTGCGTTTTTTTCTCTTGAGATGTCAAAAGAACAGCTTGTTTCCAGAATGCTGTCTGCAATAGGTCAAATATCGGGACAAAATTTGCGCATGGGTTCACTAAATGATAAAGAATGGGAACGACTTATCGAGGCCGGAGATATATTGTCTAAATCTCAAATTTATATAGACGATACCCCGGGAGTTACTATACCGGAAATGAAAGCAAAGTTAAGAAGGCTCGGAAATGTAGATTTAGTAATAATCGATTATTTGCAACTTATGTCCAGTGCAAAAAGAATAGATAATCGTGTCCAAGAAATTTCTGAAATAACTCGTAATCTTAAAATTATGGCAAAAGAAATCGATGTACCGGTTGTAACGCTTTCTCAGCTCTCAAGAGCAAGTGAACAAAGAAACGATCACAGACCGGTACTGTCAGATCTTCGTGATTCAGGTTCTATAGAACAGGATGCGGATATTGTTTTATTTTTATACAGAGAAGGATATTATGATTCCGGAAATGTCGATGAAAATCAAAATAAAAATCTCGGAGAGTGTATTGTTGCAAAAAATCGCCATGGCGAAACTCGTTCAATTCAACTTCACTGGCAAGGAGAATTTATGAGATTTACCGGCTTGGAGGTTAGAAAAAATTGATTTCAAAGGCATTTGATACAATGAATCAATATGAAATGTTAAATAATACAAAAAAAGTAATAGTCGGCTTCTCCGGCGGTGCGGATTCCTCAGCTTTACTTCATTTTCTTTTTGTACATGCAAGTAATTTCGGAAAAAATTTTATTGTCGAAGCAGTGCATATAAATCACAATCTTCGTGGCGAAGAATCTTTGCGTGACGAATTGTCATCAAAAGAATTTTGCAAAAAATTAAACATAAAATTGCATGTTGAAAAAATAGATGTTAGAAAAATATCTGAAACTAAAAAAATCGGAGAGGAAGAAGCGGGAAGAATTGCAAGATATGAAATTTTCAAAAGATTATCTTGTGAAAATGGTTGTAAAATCGCAACAGCTCATACCTTGTCGGATAATTGCGAAACATTTATTTTAAATTTATTACGCGGTGCATCAATAAAAGGACTTTGCGGAATTCCGCCAGTAAGGGACAATATAATTCGCCCTCTAATTTCCGTATCAAGACAAGAAATTGAAGATTATTGCAAAATTAACAATATAAAATATATAGACGACAGTTCCAACTTTACTCGGGATTATACACGAAATAAGATACGCTTGGATATCATTCCGTTATTTAAAAATATAAATCCAAACTTCGAATCCTCTTTAAATCGAACAATAAATACTCTAAAAAAAGATTCAGAATACTTGGAAAAAATTTCGAATAAATCTTTCGATTCAATAAAAAACTTCGAAAATTACGATATAAACAATTTAAAAATGCTCCCTGAATGCATACAAAACAGAGTAATCGGAAAAATTATAAGAGAAAATATAAAAGATAAACCTTTGGAGCAAAAGCATATTGATTTGGTTAAAAATTTTTTGGATAATAAAAAAAATATAATTTTACCGAATAATTCACAAATTTATTTTGAAAACGGATTTTTAAAAATCAGTAAAGTGATAAACAATCAAAAAGAACCATTTAACCCTTGGAGTTTTAATCTAAAAGCTGAAAATAACTTGACACAAATAGGTTTGAATATCATAATTAAAATAATGCCGATTTCCGAATATAAAATTTTACATAAAAAATTAAATTCAAAAAATGTATTCGATTTTGATAAAATTTCTTCATCGGCAATTATAAGAAATCGACGTCAGGGAGACAAATTTCAATTGCCGTTTCGAAATATTACTAAGAGCTTAAAAAAGCTGCTGAATGAGTTAAAAATACCTGTAAATTTGCGCAACAACTTACCTATAATTGAAGATAAAGGCGAAATCGTTTGGATTGATAAAATAGGAACATCGAACAAATATATTCTAAGTTCAAGTACTAAAAATGTTGCCGTGATAGAGGAGATAAATTTAATATGAATAACTGCATAAGCGAAATAATTTTAACCGAACAGGATTTGCAAAATACAGTTAAATCGTTGGGTGAACAAATAACAAATGATTATAAAGGAAAAAAATTATTGCTTGTAGCTCTACTGAAGGGTTCTGTCATTTTTTTAACAGATTTAATGAGAAATATAAAATTGGATTGTAAAATTGATTTTATGGTAGTTTCAAGTTATACAGGAACAAAAAACGGTGGCGGAAACGTAAATATTTTAAAAGATTTGTCTATGGATATAACAGGTTTGGATGTTTTAATTGTAGAAGACATAATTGAAAGCGGATACACATTAAATTGCGTAATTGAAATGATTAAGCTTAAAAATCCAAACAGTATAGAAATCTGCACTTTATTAGATAAACCTCAAAAAAGAGAAGTTGATATATCGGCAAAATACGTAGGAAAAGTTATACCGGATAAATTTGTAATCGGATACGGACTTGATTATAATGAAATCTATAGAAATTTACCGTTTGTCGGCGTTTTAAATCCGGAAAAAATATAATAAATATTTTTAATAAGGAGTGAAATAATTTTGAATAATAATAAAAATAAATCGATTAAAGGTATTTTAGCGTTTTTAGGATTACCATTGCTGATAATATTAATTTTTTTGATAATT
>CAMJYS010000115.1 GCA_946410005.1 uncultured Clostridia bacterium
TTTTGGCGTCATATATATTAACTTCGGTCTTTCGCTTCTATATTCGCAAACGCTCTCGAAACATTTAAAGATCGGTTCAGCCTTCATTACCATACCTTTTCCACCACCATATGGCGTATCATCAACTCTTTTATGTTTATCAAAGGCAAAATCTCTAATTTGATGGCATTTTATATCTATATATCCGTTCTTTCGTGCTCTACCTATTATACTTTCTGACAAAACCGCTTCACACATTTCCGGAAAAAGTGTCATTATATCTATACTTACTAAATCAGACATCGAAAATACCTTCTATCGGCGACAAATAAATCTCATTTTTTTCGAGATTTATTTCGCTTATAGTTCCATCTAATATCGGAATTAAATATTCTTTTCCATTACTATCTTTTACACTATAAATATCACTTGCACCTGTATTAAATACATCGATTAATTCGCCATAAAGCTTTTTGGAGTTAGTGTCATATACCGAACATCCTTTTAAATCCTCGATAAAATATCTTCCCTCTTCTATAGGTATATCTTTCTTAAAAGCATACAACAATTTCCCTCTGTACGACTCTGCCGTATTTTTATCGTTAATATTCGAAAGTTTTAACAATACTTGATTTTTATGTACACGAATATTTTCAATACAAAGTGGTTTATCTTTTATATCTGTAAAAAAATTTTTTATATCATAAAAATCTTCAGGATAGTCACACCACGGGTCAACCTTTAATTCTCCGTTTATTCCCCTGGAACCCACTATTTTTCCTACGCAAAGAAAATCTTTATTTTCCATATTTTTCACCCAAAATTACTAAAAAATTGCGTTCGGTCAAAAAATTCACCGAACGCTATGCGTGTTTAAACACGCTCCAATTGAACTGATATTCTTAAATGATTCTTTATTGCAGCAGACAAAGCTATAACTTTTATAGACCTTATTATTCTGCCATTTTTGCCTATTATTCTACCCATATCTTTTTTATCGGCATGAATAGTATAGATTGTAACGTCCGTTTGCTCACAATATTCAGTCGTGATTTTTAACGCATCCGGATTCGACACCAATCTATGTAAAATAACATTTAAGAGATTCGATATTACATCTTCCATTAAAAAATACTCCCTTTTCAACCAATATTAATTTCCGGAGTTTTCTTTAACTGAATTTATAATAGCTTTAACTCTGTCAGTCGGCTGAGCTCCGTTGGAAATCCATTTCTCGACTTTTTCCATATCGAGTTTTACGTCGGCCGGTTCCACCATAGGATTAAAATGTCCTATTTCTTCGATACATTTACCATCACGTGGTGAACGTGAATCCGCTACTACTATTCTGTAAAAAGGTTTTTTATGTGCTCCCATTCTACGAAGTCTGATTTTTACTGCCATTTTTTATTCCTCCAAAAAATAAAATTTAAAAAATTTTTATATATTCAATTTTATTAAAAAATAAAACATATAAATCAAGATATTAAAAAAATTTAGGAAATTTAAATCCCGCTATGCCCCTTTTAAATTTGCCGCCAAATCCTCCGCCAAATTTCTTCATTACTTTTTTCATTTGCTCAAATTGCTTTAAAAGTTTATTGACTTCTTCTACTTTAACGCCACTTCCGTTTGCAATTCTTCTTTTTCTCGACGGGTTTATAATTTCAGGCTTGCTCCTCTCCTTAGGAGTCATAGACAATATAATCGAACAAGTTCTGTCCATTATTTTATCATCTATATCAACATTTTTTAAATGCCTATCCATTCCGGGAAGTTTAGTCAAAATTGATTTTAGCGAACCCATTTTTTTGATTTGAAGCATCTGGTCTTTTAAGTCATTTAAGTCAAAACTATTTTTTTGTATCTTGCTGCTTAAACGCTCAACTTCTTTTTGGTCAAATTTTTCAGCTGCGTTTTCTATTAATGTTAACACATCGCCCATACCTAAAATTCTTGATGCCATTCTGTCCGGATGAAACTCTTCTAAATTTTCAAGCTTTTCTCCTACACCAATGAATTTTATCGGCTTCCCTGTTACAGATTTTACTGAAAGCGCCGCACCACCTCTTGCATCACCGTCAAGTTTTGTTAATATAACTCCAGTAATATCAAGTAAATCATTAAACGATTTTGCAACCGTAACTGCATCTTGACCGGTCATAGCGTCGACTACAAGCAAAATTTCTTGCGGATTAAGATTTTCTTTTAACTCTTTGAGCTCGTTCATCAATTCTTCGTCTACATGAAGTCTACCTGCTGTATCGATTATTACTATGTCGTTTCCGTGATCCTTTGCAAAAGAAATAGCATTTTTAGAAATTTCAAGAGGATTTATGTTACCCATTTCGAAAACATTAACTTTAATCTGTTCAGCTAAGACTTGAAGCTGCTTGATAGCTGCCGGACGATAAACGTCACAAGCGACAAGAAGTGGCATATGACCTTGTTTTTTGAACTTTAAAGCCAATTTAGCGGCATGAGTTGTTTTACCTGAACCTTGAAGTCCGCAAAGAAGAATAACTGTTGGCGGTTTTGAAGAAAACGATATTTGGTTTTTCCCTATTCCCATTAATTCGATTAATTCTTCGTTTACTATTTTTATTACCATTTGAGCGGGTGTAAGGCTTTCCATAACTTGCGAGCCGATAGCTCTTTCGGTAACTTTATTAGTAAATTCTTTTGCGACTTTGTAGTTTACGTCTGCCTCTAAAAGTGCTAATCTGATTTCCCTCATGGAAGTTTTAACATCGGATTCTGTTAGCTTTCCTTTTGAGCGAAGTCGTTTAAACGCTGCTGAAATTTTTTCTGAAAGATTTTCAAACGCCAATCTATCACCTCCTATACAAGATAAAATCTAAAGATCGGAAGAGCACACGTCTGAACTCCAGTCACACGTATCAAT
>CAMJYS010000116.1 GCA_946410005.1 uncultured Clostridia bacterium
TCTATTCAACGCATAAAAGAGAGGTGAATTTTAGCGCTAAAATTTTTATAAAAGCGCTAAACTAAGGATGTATAAATTAAATAACAAAACCAGCGTTTCGGATTCATATATTGCTGATTATAAAAGTATATACGGCAGTAAATTTTCTTCGTGTTCTGAAAATACAAAAGAAGATGCAACAAAAAAATCTAAAAAAGCTAGACATTACAAGAAAAATTTTAAATTAAAACGAGAAAATATATTTTCATCTCCAAAACATATGTCGAACGAAAGAATCGAAGATAAACCGAAATCTCATCGTGCTAAATATGTTTTTAAATTTATAATTTCGTGTTTGATTCTTACGGTTTTCTTGGTATTGTTTTCGGAAGCAATAAGTTTATTTGAAAAAAATAACAGCATAGCAAATTTAAGAAGATACGATAATTTCATATGGCCGGTAGTTATGCAAGACCCTTGTCCGTTTGACGAAGAAAATTTTATAGACGAAACAATGGGAGTAGAATCAGCTTTGTGGGATTTATGTATGGAACACAAAAATGAGCAAATGCGATTAACCGACGACGGAAGAATGAGTTTTTCGAATCAAGAAGTTAACGAAAGTTTTAGAAAATTATTTAATAAATCATTGGATTTTGAAAATTTAAAAGATAAGAAAAATTCGTTTTTTGAATTTAACGATTACAAAAAAGTGTTTTTAGTCGAGCCTGTAAGTGGAGTCGATAATTATTTTCCGCATGTAATAAAATCAGAAAAAAATGGCAGCGATACGATTTTAACTGTCGAATATTTTTTGCCGTGCGACCAATTTAGCGAAGATATGAAAACTGAAATATCGCATAAAGTCGAAAAAGTTATGATTTATAAATTGAAAAAAGACCCTGAAACTAAAAAAGATTATATATCCGCCGTTTATAATCCGTAAATTTTTAAATTAGTAAATAAAATAAAGCTAAAAGCAAAGTGAAATTTTCTTCGTTATCCATCAAAAGTATTATCAGAATGATTATTAATGTTTTGTCGTTATCTTTAAATATTAAATCAATCAAGTTTGGAATTTTACCCGTTAAATTTTTTAGGCTATTAGTTGAAAATGCTGATTTTACTTTATTTTTATTCGCTATTTTTGGTTTTGCTTTGTCGTCAAAAGCTTTTGTGGGATTGTTTGAAGTCGGAGGATTTTTCGATTTAGAATAAAATTCTTTTATTTTGTTAATTGCATCTAACTGCATTTTTTCGTAATCGCTGTTTGTTTCAGGCACTTTTTTATTTCACCCTCACTGTGCTTATTTTAAAAAAGCCCCTTATTTTTCAAGATTGGCAAAATTTTTATTAATTTTAATATATGAGAAGTTTTTTCTATTTTTTCCTGTCTGTCGCTTGAAAGCAGTGGCTTTAGTGACTTTAAAAAAATTGTATATTTATCTTCTTTTTTTATGCTGGACAAAATCGGCATTATTTTTAAGATAGCGTCCATCATTTCCGGTTGAATACTAAAATTACTTAAAATATCGTCCGAATTGTTTTCTGAATTTTTTTCTTCGTTTTGAGGTTCAGAACCGGAATTATCATTTTGTAGCATCTGAGATAAACCGGAAATACTTTTCATAATTTCTGGGTCTTCCAAAAGCTTAGAAATTTTTCCGGTTAAATCATTCATGTTTTATTTTCCTCCTAGAAATTTTTTTAATAGTTCTTTCGCTTTTGGAGTAGAAAGAACTTTTGAAAGAGCGGTTTTATCGGAAATTATTTTTTTAGCTTTTTCAATATCGGAAGGGTTAGCCTTATTAAGAATATTATTTAGCTCTTTTTGATTTTTATTTTTGTCTAAACTATTTTTATCTATATTTAATTTTTCGGAAATTTTTTTCATTAAGTCGTCTAAATTTGAATTACTCAAAACTATCACCTCTAAATTTAATTACTATTGTATATGAAGTATGTTTATTAAAATATGTATTACTCTATATTATGTTGTGATTTGTAATATTGATTATATTTTAAATCATATTTTTTATAAATTCATATAGAGGTACTTGTTTATGAGTGTTTCATTTAAAGATTTTCAAGGAAGATTTCAAAATCCGATAAATAACGCCGAAAAGGTGGAATTAATTGTAAAATATAACGGTGATATTTTCCAAGTGTCTGAAGATTTGGGAGCGACAGTGGAAATTTTAAGTCCAAATTACGCTATTTTAACTATAGAATTTGACAAAATTCCATATCTTTTCAACTATACGGAAATAGAACATATAGAACCTCCTAAAACATTAACTTTAAATTTAAATCAAGCAATAAATAAATCGTGCGTTTATAATGTGCGAAATCAAAACGGTACAGAATTGACAGGTGAAAATGTTTTGATAGCTGTTTTAGATTCCGGGATAGATTATACGCATAAAGATTTTATAAACGAGGACGGAACAAGCAGAATTTTATATATGTGGGATCAAACTATTTTAGGAAATCCTCCGAGCGGATTTAGTTTTGGCAGTGAATACACAAATGCTCAAATAAACGAGGCTTTAAGTTTAGACGACCCATATAAATTAGTTTCCGAAATCGATAGCATAGGACATGGAACAGCAGTTTGCGGTATAGCAGCGGGTAACGGAAGAAGTTCGGGCGGAAAAAATATAGGTGTTGCACCAAAAGCAAGCTTAATAATTGTTAAACTAGGAGAACCTGGATATCCCTATTTTGCTTTAAATACTCAAATTATGCGTGCCTTAAAATATGTTATGGATAAAGCAATGGAATTAAATATGCCTTTAGCTGTTAATATAAGCTATGGTACCAATGACG
>CAMJYS010000117.1 GCA_946410005.1 uncultured Clostridia bacterium
ACCACCGAGATCTACACTCTTTCCCTACACGACGCTCTTCCGATCTTATGTTAGCCCAATAACCTACACCAGACGGTTCTCTAACATAAACATCCCCACAGTATAGATTAAGACGTTGTAATTGATACAATGTCTCTTTATCGTATTTAGGAACTTCTACTTTCCATGAACCAGTTTGCTTTTTTAACACACCGTAATACGACACCGGATTCTCTCTACCTGCGTATTCTACTAATGTAACGTCTTTCGCTATTTTATTGTCTACGTCTATGTTATAAGGAAGCTTTAATAGAGAACCGTTCCAACCATTACTTTCTTTGACTCTGTCATTACTGTCTATATCATACGGGACATAATTTTCATCCCACTGAATAATTATAGCCTTCTCACCGAATTCAATACCCGGAACGTCGTAATAATTCATTTCTCCAGTGGTCGAAGATTTAGCAACAATTCTATATCTAGCTGAATCCAAGGCCGGATGAGGGTCTGTTGCATATATATACCTATTCCCATCGGTTGCTTGCTCAATATTTTCCATAATTGTTGTGAATCGTCCATCGTTCTCTCGTCTATAAACAGATAAATACATTTTTACCGGTTTAAACCCAGTATCAAATATACAATAAGGACGTATATACGCCTGATATGTGTCTCGGTTTATAGCGATTTCAGCATTAGGTTCCGGTACAGTTTGAGACCATGCTACAGTAAATGTATATTGACCCCATCCGACTAGACCACTGTTCATAGTGACATGTAAGTCTAACGTATATTCACCATTATTATCTAATTTGACGTCTTTAGGAGTTAATGTTTTACTAAAATTCGTGTCAATGTCGAAATGCTCAGAATATAAAACAGTACCTTTAGTAACAACTATGTCATTACCGTATGAATCTTGGCTATCAAAATTGTTGTTAGCCGTTATTTCTAATAAGTATGTAATAGGCTTTTGGTTGCCAGCAACATATATACCGGTTACTGTTAATGGATATGAAACGACAGTGTCTACCACTTCGTTTCCAGTTCCATCTGTTAGGTGCATTTCTAACGATGGAGATATATACACGTTAATAGTCTTTTCTTCTGAGAAGTCGCTGTAGTCATCTAATGCTCCTTTTGTCTTAACTCTCCAAGTTATAACAGCGCCGTCTTTGAAAAACTCAGGTAAATCAGCACTCTTTAACGTATACGACGTCGTCTCTCCGGTTACATTTATTTCTTTTGGTCTCGCATTAGGTGAGGATAACACTATCGTTGCCGCAGTTTGTTTAGAATTGTCTTCCGCATTATGTAACCAATATAGTACCACAGTATCAACAACTGAAGCGGTAGTTGTTGACGACCATGTTGTAGGAGGATTAGGCTTTTTTCCTAAAGATACTCGTCCGTACGATACCGACCAAGGTGAATTACCTGCCGAGTTAACAGCTCTTACTCGGAAGACATATACCTTTCCTGTTTGTAACCCAGTTTTTTCAAAACTATTATACAATATACCGGTTATGCTAGTAGCGGTATCCTGATAAAAGAAATCAGAAACTTTTTCAGCATATTGAAGTTCGTATGAAGTAGCGGTTGGAGACTCACTCCAAGAAATATAAATAGATGTTAGAGAAGTAGCTCTACATTCTGTTATTTCTCCGGGAACTGGTGGAGGAGTTAAAGTAGCTGATGAATATGCACTCCATTCCGATATATTATCTGTTGTAGTTCTAGCTCTAGCCTTTACTCTATACGTTTTACCGGGTTGAAGAGTTACGACATAGCTTACCGCGTTTGTTATTGGTATGTCAAGCCAGCTACTTCGTTGTAACGTGTTACTTCCATCGACAGCAACCGCAAACTGGATTTGAGAACCTTTTGGATATGTCAATCCTTCCAAAGACATAGTTAAGTTATATAGTTCGTCGAGTTCTACTTGAGGAGCAGAAGGCGCTGAAGGTGGCGCCTCCTCTGCAACAACAAAATAAACCCAACTGCTCCAGTCTGATGTCCAATAACTATGTTCGTTATTATTAGAATCCTGATACGTTTCAGATATAGCTTTTACCTTAAAACGTATCTTTTTCGCATTACTTGGAATACCCCAAGTCTCTTGTTTGGTAGACGGACTTCCTTCCTGACCGTCGAACCATCCCTGAGAACCAGTCGTCAATGTATCTACTTTGTATTGCCATTTGGTTTTATAGTTTGCAGTATGGTTTTTATCCCATGTCCATTTGGCAAATAATGTATTTGTAGTACCTGTTTGGACTTCGAATTTAGTTACAATTGGTGATGCCATTTTACATCCTTTCTTCTACTCTGACTGCGTTTATAAGCTGTAATACTGCATTTGCTACAGTCGAACCGTCGTCGTAGGAAATTCCATTTATTTCGTAATTGTTTACTGTTTTAGGTGTACCGGATACGTTCTTCAAAATATCAAGCGGAGATATAGTGTTAGAACGATTAGCGTTAAACATACTATTAGACGTAGCAGCTAATCTGAACGAAGTACTAATATCAAACCCGTCAAATATAGAATTAATCCGTTTACCTCCAGACGTAATATCAGATAAATCAAGAATCGGTCTAATTGTAGGCTGAAACTCAGTCGATAAACTCATAGCCGTCACTATGTCTTCGGCGGCGCTTTGTAATCCGTTGAGATTATTGCCGTTTGTTTTAGTCCCGGCACGAGGACTCGGCTTTTTATCGAATATAGAGTATATATCG
>CAMJYS010000118.1 GCA_946410005.1 uncultured Clostridia bacterium
AAAAATTCGAAAATGCGACCGGTCGCACTTTCACACGGAAGGGGATTTTGTCGAAATTTGAAGTGGTTCTAATTTTAGTCGCTATAGCTAATAGCTTGCTTTTTAGTTCGAATTTCTGAATTTAAACTCCATTTTTCCATTTTCATAAATTATGATATTTTCCATCATAGTGTGCCACAGGGTTTCATAAAACTGGTATTATTCTTTCTCAAATTGACAATGAACAAAAAACATTTATTATTAAAAACGCACGAAATATCTTGAAAATCAAAAGTATAAATGTTACAATTAATAAAAATATTTTTGGGAGTGATTTTATATGCCAAGTTTTGAAGAAAATTTAAATTTTATCTTTAATACTGAAAATAAATCGGGTTCTGCTTTTTATATAAACAAAAATCTAAATTTGATTGATAAATTAGAAAAAGATACGGAAAAAATTCCTATATTTAACGAATCTAAAATTGAAATGCAAGTAAAAAATCTTAAAAAAATTTTAAGTACATTCAGAAAAAAGCTTGATTCTATGCCAGCAAAGGTGATTTGGATTAGAGATGAAGCTGAAAAACTATGTAAGATTATAAAAAAGCCAGAAGATATGTCAGATAAAACTTTATCACTGAAATCAGATATTTTGGCCGACAAAATGAGCTTCTGTTTCACAAATTTATTTTTTATGAATGATATCCTTGAATATATAAAAAACAGGCTAAATTTACTGTTTAAATCAAACGGAAAATGTTATCCTTCCTCTGTTTTGTCTACAGTAAAGGATTGTTTAAAAAGAACCGAAGAATACAATATCACAAAGCTTAAACATGCTCAGAAAAAGTTTTATTTGAGCAAAGAACTTGGCGATTTTATGTACGGAAAGAAAAATCCAAAATTAGCGAATTTGCTAAGTTTAGATAGTTCAGTTCCTGTTGACAAAACAATACCTTCGAAATTAATGACGCCGTTCGGGCCAGTATGGGTTAAGAAACATCCAGATGAAAGCAGGATGATATATTTAATTTATTTAAACCAGCAGTGTTCAAAAGCTTTAAAATATGATGAGATGTGTAGAGAATTGGATTTTAATTTTAATCCCGATTATATACCGCCGATTTACATAAAAGGAAATTATACAAAAACTGATTATATTTCTGACTCTATAAAAGGTATTATAGAGCCCATTATTAAATATATAAATCAACCTTTGTCTAAGATACAAAATTTTTTAGGGACTGAGGCAAATACAAGTTCGCCTGAATATTTATTTACACTTGTAAAACACAATCAAACTATTTTTAAATATTTAACACAAGTACAAAAAGAAGCGGCAGCCTTTTTGTGTGGCGTGCTACTTCTTTCAGAATCGCATGAATTTAGGAATCCAACAGGTGGTAAATTTGAGCGTAAAGCTATGAAGAATGTTTTACGTCTGGCTAAAAATGGTTGCGTTAATCCATTTTCTAAGGTTTTTTCAAATGCTAAAGGTAGATATATTCCGGCGCATGACAAGGGAGAAGAAACAGGTGACCTGTTTCCTGGTGGGCAAAGACAAGCATCTATTTTAATAGATTTACATGAAATAAATATAAGATATTTTCTGACAAATTCAGAATTTGATATAAATAAAAAGAAATCAACGGCCGAAGAATTTGAACGCGATTTTATTGCTCAAATCAAAAGTGTTGGTGGTATAGAAATAATGAAAAATGCACTAAACAGTTTACGAAATGGAAATATACCTAAATCTATATCAAATAACCAAAATTTGAAAAAGATTACAAACGATATAAAAAAAGGCTTCTTGTTTATTCAAAAATTTAAAAATGCAAACCAAGATACTACTTTTAATATCGATGAATTACCAGATAAACCAGGCAATTCACTTTTAGCTAAAATTAAAATCATAACTAAAGCAAAAAACATTAAAAGAATGAATAAGCTGATGAATAATTCAATTTAACTAAAAAAATAATTTTCATGTAAAATCTTTGATATTATATCTTCTAAAGATTTGCTTCTATCTTCAATAGTCGATTTCCGAAGTGTAGTAAGTTTAAATGGTTTAAGAAACTCATAGTAGCAATCTTTAGAAATATTTTTTTCTATTGCAAAAAATCCTTGTTTCTTGCAAGATAAATATAATGTGTTACATACTTCTGATACTAAGTCTCTACTATATTTTGAACTCACATCACTATTCTCTATAATATTTATTACATAAATATCCCTTCCGTCTTTTGTTAAGGCTAGTCCTATTCCTTCGTCATTTTCTCTACGATATATATAATGATGGTAATACGAAAGTTGTAGAGAATATTTTTCGGCCAAAACCTTTTCTGAAGCACCGAAACAACATAAAGCAGCACAAGCTGTGCAAACAAGTTTTTTTAATTTATTCATAAATAACCTCCAAAATATTATGTTTCCTTGTGGAAACGAATTAATTTATATATATTATATCACATTTGATTTAAAAATGCAACTAGTTAGCTGACTTTAAAATAAAATTAATTTTGCCACTGCTGTCTACTACAACATTTTCTACCATAGTGTGCCACAGAGTTTCATCGAACTCAGATATAATAGAGCCAGTTTTTCCTAAGTTATCCATGAACAAAGATATTTTTTCTCTGCGAACTTTTAAGTTTTGCTTTTTCTCTTCTAATTTAGAAATTTCACTTTTAATTTTTTCGTGCTTCTCGGTATAAGAATCATATTTT
>CAMJYS010000119.1 GCA_946410005.1 uncultured Clostridia bacterium
AGATTGATACGTGTGACTGGAGTTCAGACGTGTGCTCTTCCGATCTTCGGAAATGTAATGACAACAGTGACGGATAATAATACAAAAGTTGTGCGTCCATGGCAAAAAGAGAAAGACGGACATAAAGGCGTTATGATAGACATTTTACCGCTTGACGGCTGTGCTCCAAAAGGAATAAAGCGAAAAATTCAAATGATGTGGAGCATGATTTTTTCGCTTTACTGTTCAAGAATGGTTCCGACTAAACACGGGAAATTAATGGCGTTTGCTTGTAAGACGCTACTTTCAATAGTGCCCGGAAATAAACTTAAAAATAAAATTTGGAAGCTAGCCGAAAAGCAAATGAGTAAGTACGATATAGAAAATAGTACGCATATAACAGAGCTTTGTTCAGGCCCTGGCTACATGAAACTTGAATATCCAAAAGAGATTTTTGAAAAAGCGGAATATAAAGAATTCGAAGGGTATATGTTGCCACTGCCTATTGGGTACGATAAGTATTTAAGAATGGCGTTTGGTGACTATATGCAACTTCCGCCAAAAGAAAAACAAATTCCGCATCATGATATAATAGCATTTGATTTAAATAAAGGTATATAAACAGGAGGAAAAACGATGATATTTGGAGCAATAGTAGCGGGTGGAGTAGGAAGTAGGATGAAAATTTCTAAATATCCGAAACAATTTTTACCGCTTGGAAATTCGAAAAAGCCGATACTGATTCATACTTTGGAAAAATTTATTTTGTGCGATAAGCTTGATGCAATTTATATTGGAGTCCATAAAGATTGGATAGATTATGCCGAAGAGTTAATTGCAAAATACGGTTTAAGTTCAGAAAAAATCGTAATCGTAGAAGGCGGAAAAGATAGAAACTTAACTATAATGAATATAATAAATGCCATCGAAGAAAAATATGGCGAAAGTGAAAATCATATATTAGCAACTCACGATGCCGTAAGACCGTTTGTTACACTAAAAATGATTGAAGATAGTATAGAAGCAGCAATAGAATGCGGAGCTTCCGATACTGTTATATCAGCAGTCGATACGATAGTTGAATCTACAAATCATGAGTTTATTACTTCTATTCCGAATAGAGCGAATATGTATCAAGGACAAACTCCGCAAGGGATTAATATGAAAAAATTCAAGGAACTTTACTATGATTTGAGTGAAGAAGAAAAAAATATTATGACAGATGCGTGCAAAGTATTTGTGGCAAGAAATCAGCCCGTAAAATTAGTCGAAGGCGATGTTCTTAATATGAAAATAACGACTGCAAATGATTATAAAATAGCAAATATAATTTTCGAGGCAGAGAAAAATGATTAATTATGTTTATCAGCTTTTAACTCCGGGACTTATTTCTGTCAAATACAAAGAGATGAATTTAAGAGATAAAGTCATAGTAAAACCAACATATATGGCGATTTGTCATGCAGACCAAAGATATTATTTAGGAAATCGAAGTGCAGAAAAATTAAAACAAAAACTTCCAATGGCATTGATTCATGAATGCGTAGGAAGAATTGTTTTCGACCCTACGAATAACTATAAAGTCGGGCAAAAAGTCGTTTTAATACCAAACGTTCCGTCAAAATCCCATAATAAAGATATGTATGAAAATTACGAGAAAGGCTCGAAGTTTTTGTCCAGCGGAATAGACGGATTTATGCGGGAGTTTGTTGATGTTCCCGCTGATAGAATAGTTCCGTATAGCGATATGGTTCCCGAAAATATAGCGGCGATTTGTGAGTTTATAAGCGTAACGGTTCATGCGGTCGACAGATTTAAAAATACATCTCATAGTATAAAAAGCAAAATTGGTATATGGGGCGACGGAAGTTTAGCGTATGTTCTGTCTTGTGTTTTAAGGCAAACGTTTCCAAATTCTAAAATCGCAGTAATCGGTAGAGACGGATACAAATTATCTCAATTTTCATTTGTAGATGAAACGTATTTTTCGGACGATATACCGGAAGATTTTAGTATTGACCATGCATTTGAATGTGCAGGTGGAGAAGGAAGTTACTACGCAATAGACGATATAATAAAATATATAAATCCGCAAGGAACAGTTATGCTTTTGGGAGTAAGCGAAAATAAAGTTGCGATAAACACAAGAGATATTTTAGAAAAAGGTTTAACTTTAATAGGCTCTAGTAGGTCAGGAATAGAAGATTTTAAAAAAGCTGTATTGTTTTTAGAAGATGAAAAATTCAGAAAGAGAATAAATAGAATCATATTTGAAGATAGACCTGTCAATAGCGTTCAGGATATTCATAGGGTTTTTGAAACGGATTTAAAAACTCAATTCAAAACAGTTTTTAAGTGGAATTTGTAGAGATGTTCAGGAGGAAGTAGATGCCCGAAATAAGCGTAATAGTACCGGTTTATAATTGCGAAAAATATTTAGAAAAATGTATAAATTCAATTTTAAGTCAAACGTTTGATGATTTAGAATTGATTTTAATAAATGATGGTTCTTCGGATAATAGCGGTAAAATTTGCGATGAATTTAAAGAAAAAGATAGCCGAGTCAAAATAGTACATCAAAAAAATATGGGCGTTAGTGTCGCAAGAAATGTTGGACTGGATGTTTCTGAAGGAAAATATATCGGATTTATTGACGGTGATGATTACATCGAAAGCGATATGTATGAGATCGGAAGAGCACACGTCTGAACTCCAGTCACACGTATCAATC
>CAMJYS010000120.1 GCA_946410005.1 uncultured Clostridia bacterium
AAACAAGATATTCAGATGCTGAACTCGAGGAGTTTCGTGCCATCATCTTAGAGAAGCTGGAATTGGCTAAGCGTGATTATGACATGTTGAAATCTGGAATTACCAATTCGGATGGGAACGATACGGCAGATACATCGCCTACATTTAAGGTATTGGAGGAAGGCGCTTCAACCCTGTCTAAGGAGGAGGCAGGTCGTTTGGCTCAACGCCAGATGAAATTCATCCAAAACTTGCAGGCGGCTTTGATCCGTATCGAGAACAAGACCTACGGCATTTGTCGGGAGACCGGCAAATTGATTCCGAAGGAACGTTTGAGAGCGGTTCCCCATGCGACGCTGAGTATTGAGGCTAAACAGGGAGGCGCACGATAAATGAGTAAATCCAAAGGTTGGGGAGCAGTATGCATTGTTATGCTGCTCCTTATTCTTGACCAAGCCTTGAAGATTTGGATCAAGACGCACCTCCAGTTGCATGAGAGCATAGAGATCACGCCTTGGTTCTACCTCTACTTCACGGAGAATCCAGGTATGGCTTTTGGTATCGAGGTGATTGGCAAGCTCTTCTTGACGCTCTTCCGCATCGTGGCGGTCGGTTTCATTGGCACAAAGTTTGTCGGGATGTCCTTCTGTAACCGATTCAGAGGTAAATAATTTTTTTGACACAATAAAAACCTCAATTCTTGCCTATATATGTAATATTTACTTATATTTAATTTTACCCCATAATGCGCTTATCGTCAATTAATTTGTAGAAATAGAGATTTGATATAAAAAAACTACGAATTTTTTGTTTACATAATTTTTAATAACAAAAGTATTGACATTATAAATTTGTTGTGATATAATTATAACATCAAACAAACTTGGAGGTATTATATGAGATTTTTCAAAAAATTAACTTCCGTTGTTTTAAGCGGTTTAATGTTAATTGCGACAATAGGGGTTAGCAATACATTTGCTGCAACTGAGTATACTGTACATGTTGCTGTCCTTTGCGAAGACAGAGAAAAAGGAAATGAAATGGTTAGATTGATGTGTCGTGAAAAAGGAAATTTTAACGCACTGGAACGAAGAGTATTTTTTACGGGAGAAAAAAACGATACAGAAAATTGTACAGTAGTGTATGATGAAAGTGATGATACGAATTACCACATTAAATTTCATGTGATAACAAAAATAGATAAGTCTTTACTAAGTAAATGCAGTGAAGCTATTATTTTATATGATGTTTCTGATAGCAGACTTGATAAAATTGTAAAAACTGGTGATTTAACAAGAGATGAAAATATAAAAACTTTATTATCGCTAAAAACCCCGCTGACAAAATTCATTCGTAATTTGCAATATTCATTGCCAGGCGCTTTTTCATATTTTTATGGTTGGTATAATTCCATAGGTTTCGTTAGCTACGGAAAAGACAATTTACCAGAAGAAGATTATCAACAACGCAAAGACGCCATAAATAGATTCACATGTACAACGGAAAGATATTATGGAATTGACAATAAATGGAGACGTGGTCATCCTGATATTTCTTTGCCAAATTTTTATGAATATACTTTATTCGGAATAATAGGAAGCGCATATAGAAGTATTGGAGATGGTTCTGTTTCTGGTAATGACGAGACCGGTCATTCAATATTATTACCGGCTGCTGGTATTACTTTAGCGTGTGGTACAGTTGTTGGCATTGGATACGGAATATACAAAGGCGTTAAAAAATTTATCAATAAAAAGCCTGCTGTAAAAACGAAAAGCTTAGAAAAAGTTAAAAATCTTGTCTAAAAATAAAATTTTCCCCACTACTATTTTGTAGCGGGGATTTTTTAGTTGTTAATCTTTTCTTTCGTTACCCCAGAAGAATAACGCTACAGTTCCCGAACCGGTATGACTTCCGATAGTTGTTCCGATGCTGTTTATTACAACTTTTCCGTTTAAGTTTTTGAATTTTTCTTCAATTTTTTCTGCCAATTTTTTTGCGTCATCATAGCAATCAGCATGAGATATAAAGCATTTTCCGGAGTAATTTATTCCGTTTTGTGCGTGAATTTCCATTTTTGAAACTAATTCATCTATGGCTTTTTCTTTTGTTCTGATTTTTAGTCTTGGGATTAATTTTCCTTCGTTATTTACATTCAAAACAGGGCAGATTTTTAAAATCGTTCCGATAAATCCAGAAGTTTTCGAAATTCTTCCGCCTCTTATGAAAAATGTTAAATCGCTCGAGAAAAACCAATGGTGAAGTTTTAGTTTATTTTCTTCTATCCAATTAAAAAGTTCATCTATACTCGAACCGGAATCTCTCATATCGGCAAGTTTATCGATTATAAGTCCGCCGCCCGACGATCCTCCTAAACTATCTACGATATATATTTTTCTTTCAGGAAACTTCTCTTCGAGTTCGCTTTTGGCTATTAATGCGGAATTGTACGCTCCGGAAAGTCCCGACGAAAGACAAATATGCAAAATGTCTTTTCCGCTTTCTAAAAACGGTGTGAAGTAATTTATAAATTCATCAACATTAACTTGAGAAGTGGAAAGCTCTACGGATTTATCTTTAATCGTTCTGTAAAAATCCTCAAACGACATTGTTTTTCCTAAATCGTCGGGATACTGTACGCCATTTAAAGTATAGTGGAAACAGACAAAATTTATATTTCTTTAGATCGGAAGAGCACACGTCTGAACTCCAGTCACACGTATCAATCT
>CAMJYS010000121.1 GCA_946410005.1 uncultured Clostridia bacterium
TTCTCGGTTGTCATCCAAATCAACAACCACACATTCAGCATCCGTGTACCCCATATCTTTGAGGATTTTGTATCTCTGATGTCCTCCTACAATGTTCCCTGTCCTTTTATTCCAAATAATCGGTTCTACATATCCGAACTCACTCATACTTCGTTTGAGTTTTTCATACTCTGTATCTCCGGGCTTTAAATCTTTCCGGGGATTATATTTTGCCGGATTCAGCTTTGACATCTTTATTTTTTCTATGTTCATTTCTGTATTCCTCCAAGAGCTTTATTGTCTTTTTTCCAAGATAAAATTCCGCAAATCGCAAGAATAATCTGAATAAAATCGAGCAAACTTCTACCGTACATTCCTTGCGTAAAATCAAACGTACACCAAAGAATGTCACCAATTAGCCATATATAAAAACACAGTATATTTTTTCGTATATTTAAAAGGGTTCCAAATAGCGAAATCGCCGTCAGAAACCACGTTACATCCATATTCACTTTCTTATTTTTTCCTCCTTGCGGTTAAAAGTAGCTCCATCACATTATCTTGCGGAGTGTCGTTAAATTCTGTGGTACAGTTTTGTTTAACTATATCGAAAATCTCATACCACAATAAATTTGCTTGCTTGCCGAAAGATACGCTCATCTGTACGAATGGATTTGCTATCGCCGCACCTGTTGTCGGATGTTTGCCCAAAAATCCAAACTTACTGATTGCTTCCTCGCATTGAACGTATCTTGCAAAAGCCTGCGAATATGCCTCGACCAATCTCGGATTTACAAAACTTTCACATTTTCGTTTTTTAAGCCATATCCACGTTTCCTTGAAAATTTTATCTGCCTTAAGGTGCGTTCCGTCTTTTTGCTCTGCACTTAAGTAATCGCTCGGTCTTGGAATATTCTCGCCTTCCAAGTCGGACACGTCCATAAAGCTGTCAGTTTCAAATTCATCATCTATATCGAAATCAAGTGGTTCAAAGACTTTTGCAGACCTTCCCAGTTTCATTTTGTCTGTAAGTGAATCTGGTTTACTTCCTGCTTTAACTCTTCTACCACCTCGATTTGTTCCGTCTTTTGCCACTATTTTTACCTCCTTTTAATTCTAGGGGGTTAATACCCCGTTTGAATTGAACTTTTTTCGTGCGTTGCCCCACGCCCGTTGCGGTTCGCTTCATCTGTGGGGATTCGAACTCCCCCCATACTAACAAAAAACGCCTGAGAATTAGTCTCAAACGTTTTCATATTTCATTTGAAAGTTATAGTCTTTATTTCCTACCAACTGTAATATTATCTTTAGTTCTATCTTGAAGTTCTTTGAGAGGATTTTGCTTCGTTTCAAATCTATAATCTTCTCCGTTTTTGCTTATATAGTTTTTAATAACCACGTGCGAAGGCACATCGTTTGCACTTTTATTTATCTTGCTCTGGAATCTAAAAAATTCAGCAGCATCAGGGAGCGAAGAGACATTTACATAATCTTCTTGGTTTGAAGTATTCTCTGCAGTTCTTGCAAGAATGTCCCTTACATAATTTACATTGGGCTCGAGTTTCAAGAGTTTTGGAAATTCCCCGTTCGGAATAACTTCTTCCCAATCTTTATTTTCATATTTACGCAGTAGTTCCGCCGCCTTATGAAGGTGTGCAACTTCTTGCATGAAATGCTGTTCCCATATTTTTTTAATTTGCGGATCGGTTTCATATTCAAAGCAGGAATAATATAGATAACATTCTGTATATTCATGGCAAAGTAAATTTTCAAGCCAAGTCATTGTAGGATCAAGTAATGATCCATACTGAGTTACATGTTCTTCTTCAACTAAACCGATTTCTTGATAAAGTCTTCTGCCTATATCCGATGTATAGAATCCTGCAATATTCATGTAGTAATTCATGGTTTGTTGTTCCGCTGCTGTTATGATTGCCACATTCAGTTTGGTTATTGGACTTGCAGATACAGAGTCTATGTGTGCTTTGATATTGTCATATGGGTGTCTGTGATGCGAAATGGTAGGACGTCCGGGCATAATTTCCGTATATTTTCCTACCAAATTTTCAGCCAGAATCCCATGCTCCATTTCGAGCAAATCAGCATATCTGTAAAGATGATCAAAATCTTCGAGTAACGCAAAATCAAGCGCTGATTTTACATTAACGTCAGGTTCGCTTTTAGCAAGCCCGGCTGTAAGATCGACTGCCAGTTGTTCGTAGCTTATTGTAGTTTCCAAAACAGTTTCATTAATTGGTTTTAGCGTAGAAATTTTCTTTTGTTGTTGCTTTTCGATGTACCTTGATAATGCTAATTCCCTCCGAAGTTCATTATCACTACAATTCCTCGAAAACTGATGAGAAAACCAATTTGCTTCATACTCCGTTCCGTTCATAAGTATAATACGTGTTTTGGTATAAGGATCAACTTCATCTTTGTTGTAAGAATAATCATAAAGCTCTTTCCAATTTCTTACACTGTCAAAAATTTTTGTAGATTTTTCTTTAAATGGATTCAAAATAATTCCTCCTAAATAAATTTTTTGTAATATTTAGTGTGGGTATTTTTTTGATAAATATGCAACTTGTTTTCATCTCCAACGACCACCTTCCGAGGCTGTAATTTTTGAGTGACAACTCTTGCATAAACTCATCAAATTATCTTCATGGTGAGTACCGCCTTTCGATAGAGGAATGATGTGGTGTACTTCCTCTACGGCTTTTATGA
>CAMJYS010000122.1 GCA_946410005.1 uncultured Clostridia bacterium
TGTTGTGAAAATGTTATAATTATAAACATAGTAAAAGGAGGTGATAAAAATTATGAAAAAAATGATGCATATGATTTTTTCTTTTTCACTGTCATTTTTAATTTTTGCTTCTAATATTTGTTTAGCTGCTAGACCTATTTGTTTAGCTGATGAACCTAGACCTATGACTGAACAAGAAAGCGTTCAATTTACTAGTAAAATTAAAACATATTTTTCCGATAATTTTATTGCACGAATTGGACTAACGAACTTCTTTAAAGATTGTTTCTGGAAAGATAGAAAGGCAAATAAGTTTGATTTGGGAAAAATTGCAGAATTTATAGGGAGCTTTGAAACAAATAACGATCAATTTGATATAGAGAACAAATTGCTTATAATTACTTTTAGTCTTATTACTCCTCAGGGGTGTATTACTATTAATCCTAATCCTAAACCGGAGAAGTTAAAATCGTTCGGAGAAGCTATTACGTTATATCATACTCATATTTCTAATAGTGCAGAATTTCTCAAACAACCACTGTGTTGTAGAGCTCTTTCCGCATATATTTTATATAAATTAATAGAAATGGGAATAGAGTGCAAATATGTAAAATGTACAGTATTTGGTAATAAAGAAGACCACGACGTTGTTGCTTATAAAGTGGAAGGCAAATGGTATGTATGCGATTTGATGTTTGCATTGATTTCTGGAATACTACGTAATTGTTGTAATAATCCAGAATCTATAGAATTAAAACCAGAATTTTCTCTCGAAAAAATGAAATCTGCTTACCTTTTAAAAATGCCAATAGATGAATACAAAGAAAGTATGAAACCAGGTGATACATGGGATGAAACGGATTTAACATTAGAAATATTAGGTTTAGATTGGAAAATTGTGTCAGACCATAACAATAAGTTTAGCAACCTGAAAGAAATTCTAGAGGCAAAGCAAAAACAGTAAAATAAATAAAATTAATCCTTTCGCATAAAAATTATAAATTGCGAAAGGATTTTTGCTTTCTATAAATCATTTCTTATATTTATCAAATGCGCAACACCGGGAATTGTTTCTCCTTGCTGGCAAGATGTCGGCGACATTAAAGCTCCGGTTGCCATAAACAAAACATTATTCCAAGTTTTTTCTCTTAATTTTCTTAATATAATAGAGCAAAATACCGAAGCGGAACATCCGCACCCTGAACCGCCCGCATGAACATCTTGTTCTTCTTTATGATATATCATAAGCCCACAATCATTATAGTTATCGCCAAGCCTATAACTTTCTTTTAAGAGAATTTCTCGCAGTAAATTCGACCCAACTTCTCCTAAATCCCCCGAAAAAATCATATCATACTCTGATGGATGAGTTTTTGTGTCCTCAAAAAACGATAGCATAGTTTTTGCAGCAGCAGGAGCCATAGCGGCGCCCATATTATTAACATCTTTTATGCCTAAATCAACAATTTTTCCGACAGTTGCTTTCGAAACATACGGACCATTACCTTCTTTACCGACTATCGCAGCACCGGCACCTGTTACAGTCCATTGAGCCGTTGGCGTTCTTTGTCCGCCATATTGAAGCGGAAACCTAAATTGTCGCTCTGACGAACAATAGTGCGATGACGTAACCGCTACTGAATAATCTGAAATTCCTGCCTCAATTGTCGTCGACGCTAAAAATAATGTTTGCGCCATTGTGGAGCATGCTCCGAATTGTCCTAAAAATGGTATGCCGAGCGACCTTAATCCAAACGCTGACGACATACATTGATTTAAAAGGTCTCCCGCAAAAATATAATTTATTTCTTGCGATTTTAAATTTGCTTTTTCCAACGCAGTATTAACAGCTTCTGTTTGCAGTCTACTTTCAGCTTTTTCCCACGAAGATTCATTCATCGTAGTATCTTCAAACACTTTATCGAATTGGTCTCCGAGCGGACCCTGTGCTTCTTTTTTTCCGCAAACTGACGCAAAATTTATAATTCTAGGCTTATTTTCGAAAACAATCGTATTCTTACCTATTCTTTTTCCCATACTATATAAACACTCCTTTTTTAAAAATAAAAATACTAAAATAAGATATATTCCTCTCGTTTTAGTATTTACTGCTTCGACAAAATTATTAAAAAATTGAAATGTTATTTAAATTTCGGTACATCTACCGGATGACTTTTGGCGTCATTTGAATTCAAAAACGCATTTGGCTTATTAACACTATGCATTTCTAAAATTTTCTTTTTTACTATGTTTTCAAAAACAAAATTTCTTTCCGCTATATTCTTACTTTTTTCATTCAAAATAACCACCAACTTTTTTAATTTATAGTCGATTATATTTTGAACAAAACGCAAGAAATATATTCAGTTAACTATTTTAAAGATTCATAAACTTCTACCGCACAAGCAACCGTTGCTCCAACCATAGGGTTGTTACCCATTCCGATAAATCCCATCATATCTACATGAGCAGGAACTGACGAAGAACCCGCAAATTGTGCGTCACCATGCATTCTACCCATCGAATCAGTTAAACCATAAGAAGCAGGGCCTGCCCCCATATTATCCGGATGAAGCGTACGGCCTGTTCCTCCTCCGGAAGCAACAGAAAAATATTCTTTATTATTTTCATGAGATCGGAAGAGCGTCGTGTAGGGAAAGAGTGTAGATCTCGGTG
>CAMJYS010000123.1 GCA_946410005.1 uncultured Clostridia bacterium
CGTGTGACTGGAGTTCAGACGTGTGCTCTTCCGATCTCGAAGACGCTCTCCCGAATTTAATTTTATACGGGCCACCGGGAACTGGAAAAACAACTGTAGCTAGAATAATCTCGCAAAAGTCAGACAGAAGATTATTCAAATTAAATGCAACAACTGCGTCTTTATCAGACATAAAAAATATAATTTCTGAAATAAATCCAATTACTGCACCAAACGGAATAATTTTGTATATAGACGAAATTCAATATTTTAACAAAAAGCAACAGCAGTCTTTGCTAGAATTCATAGAAAACGGGAAAATAACATTGATAGCATCTACAACGGAAAATCCTTATTTTTATATTTACAGCGCCATACTGAGTCGTTCTCAGGTTTTTGAATTCAAACCCGTTTCTTCTGACGACATAAAAAAAGCTATTTTAAGAGCAATAAAATGTTTAGAAAAAGAAGACAATATAGAAATAACTATTTCAGATGAAGCAATGAATGTTTTATCGTCAATTTCAAATGGCGACGTCAGAAAAGCTCTAAACACATTCGAGATTTGTTATAAATCGACTAAAATGGAAAATAAAAAGAAAAACATCGTTTTTGACAATGTCTTAGAAAAATTATCACAAAATTCATTTACAGGATACAATAAAACCGGAGACGATCACTTTGATCTTTTATCGGCATTTCAAAAATCTTTAAGGGGCTCAGACGCTAATGCTTCGATTTATTATCTGGCTAAACTTTTAGAAGTAGGCGAACTTACAAGCATTTGCAGGCGACTACTGGTTTGTATGTGCGAAGACGTAGGATTAGCTCATCCGTCAATTTTTCCACAAGTAAAAACTTTGTGCGATATTGCAATGCAGGTGGGATTACCCGAAGCAAGAATTCCTCTTTGCGATGCGGTTATTCTTGTTGCACTTTCACCTAAATCTAATTCAGCGTACATTGCTATAAATAGCGCAATGAAGGATTTGCATAACGGAAAAAATTATGACGTGCCGAGACACTTAAAAAATGTTCATTGCGATAGTTCAAATATAAATAAAAATGATAACAAAAAAAGCTACTTGTATCCTCACGATTTTGAAAATCATTGGATAAAGCAACAATATTTGCCTGACGAAATTAAAAACAAAAAATATTATATTGCTCAGTCAAATAAGACCGAGCAATCATTTGAAGCTTATTGGAACAAAATTAAAAAATCTTTTTAACAGCCCATTTGATACCTTTATATGTGCCAAATACTGCTCCGGTAATAACCGCATTAACAGTAGCAAAAGCTGTTAAAAAACCGGCACGCAATGATGTTGAATCATTTTTATAAAAAGCTGGAGAAAAATTTCCTATATTTTTTGAAATATTTCCAACAAATCTAAAGTTTTTATTTCCGTTATAAACAAATCCAAATGGTTGTACAAGACCATTTAAAAAATCATTAAAATCTTTTAAATTCTCACTATTAAATGATGAACCATCATAAAGTCTAGATGAATCATAACAAGATTCCGACGAAGTGCACATTCCTCCTGAAATGTTTTCCAAATCTACGCTATTTAAAACTTGAATTTTTGTGTTCATTTTGAACATCCTCCTTAAAATTTATTTTATATGTAAATTCAACTAACATAAATATTATATCATATATTTCCAAAAATGTAAATACTATAAATTACTAATGTTTTTTTAAATAAAACTATAATTTATGTACATATTTTATAAAAATATTACTGAATCATATACTGTTCCAGAAATTCGAATAATATTCCTGCAAAGAATGATTATTAACCACACTCCAAAATTTTTTTGTCCGCTTCAATTTTAATTTTATTCCGACATGTCTATAACCTAACAACGAAAATGGAACTTTTGTTACAATATCGCCTGGGTTTTCTATTCGTAAAGTCTTAAAAATTCTTAAATCATAAGATTTTTTAAACGCTCTGTTTCCCACTCTCGGACAACCAAAAACTACAACCTCGAAATCTTTTTGGGGAAAATTATACTGCAAATCTACTCCGCACAAGATTGCCAAAGCTGCGCCGTAAGAATGACCCGTTAAAACTATTTTTTGTATATTATCTGTAACGAATTCATGGATTTTATCTCGAACATTTTTACTTTTATAAGTGCCAATAAACCCTGAATGAACACGTATATTTGACTTTTTATTTCCATAAGGAATTATTGTTTTTTCAAAAGTCATGTCGGCTTTCCAATCTTTTTTAGAATCCGAACCCCTAAAAACTATAGTTAAAACATCATTTTTTATTATCAAAAAGCATTGTATATCAGTATCCTTATCATTAATAAAAATAACTTTTTCGTTTTTGTTCCTCGCTTGAATATCATTGTAGGACATACCGCAATATTCAAGCAATTTTAACACCTGAAGCTTATTCATATTTTTACCTCCCAATAAACAGTAAAAATATAATTCAAATTGCTTATATAAAATCAAAAACCGAAAAATTTTAATATTCCGTCATAAATCGCTTCTGCAAACTGATACTGATTATTTCGTAATTTTTCTGAATCGCTCAAATTAGTTATGTAAGCAAGTTCCAAAAGTACTGCCGGCATATTTGTTTTTCTTAAAACATATAAAGAGGGTCGCACTTTCATACCGTTATTTTTTGTACCTAATTTAGAAACTAT
>CAMJYS010000124.1 GCA_946410005.1 uncultured Clostridia bacterium
TGTCTTCATCTGATGATAAAAAAATATACAAAGATATATTTGTGTACCAGTTCAATAACCACGAAAAAAGAATTAAAGAAATATTAAAAGCCCTAAATACAAATATTGGAGCAGAATTTATCGGAAATTCGGGTGCTGCTGAGAATAATTTGGAAGAACAAATGAAAAAAGTGTATGAAATTTTAAATGGGTTTAGCGAAACTATTAACTCGATAAATGATTTGCTAGAAGAAAATCCTAAATTTGCAAAACAATTAAAAGCAGATGCGAAAGTAAAGTTAAGTCCGGACAATAAAAAAACGATAGAAACATTAGAAAAAAACAAAAAAATAGTGGAAAAAAATTCCTTTCAACTTTCTCTTTTGGATAAATCTGGTGGGAACGAAGGCGTAAGAAAAAATATTGGAGAATATAGGGAAATATATAATAGTGTTGCAACTATTTTTGAATACTTAGAAGCATATTTGACAACATTCCAAAATCCAACATCAACATATAAGATGTTAGACGCATCCGTTACAAATCTAAAAGATGTTGATGGCAAAATAGATGGAATAGAAAAAACTCTTAAAAATATTAACGAAGGTAAGAGTAATTTTTCTATGGAAAATCCTAACAAATTGATTAAAGAGTCGGCAAAAAGTTATAAAAAAATGTTGAAAGAACTCGAAAAAATTCAGAAAATTGAGTCAGACGTTAAAACTGAACTAGAAGAATTCAAGAAAAACAACACCATAAAAAGAAAAATTATTCGTGGTGTTGGAAAAGGTTTAAAGTTTACCACTATTTTTCTAAGTGTTGTTTCAAATGTATCAAGAATTTTTGCGGGAGACTATTCTGCTGTTGCAACTTTATCCATGAGTATGGAAAGATTTTGGGAAGAACTTGCAAAATAAAAGTTTTAAATATACATTATTGATTTTCATAAAAATCAATAGTAAAATAAAATTTATAAGTAGACCAAATGGTCGCGCGAAAGTGTTTTTACACACGCGAGGAAAGTCCGAACTCCACAGAGCGGGTTAACGGTTAACAACCGCCGAGGGTAACCTTAGGGATAGTGCAACAGAAATAAACCGCCAAATTGTTTGGCAAGGATGGAAAGGCGAGGTAAGAGCTCACCAGCGTATAGGAGACTATACGGCTATGTAAACCCTAACCGGAGCAACACCTATTTGGTAAAAGATGCGTTTGCTCGACGTAAAAAGGGTGGCAATGAGCTACTGCGGTAACGCTTAGCCAAGATAGATGACCATTTTAAACAGAATTCGGCTTATCGGTTTACTTATTTAAACAAAAACAACAAAGCCTCAAAAGTTTTTACAAATTTGTAATGCTTTTGGGGTTGTTTTTGTATATTAAACGGAAATTTTTGTTTCTTGGAATTTAAGATTGATTTTTTGGAAAAATATGATATTATAGTACTTGATTGCAATCAATAAAGCGAAATACAATTATTTTCATCAAGAAAGGATGATTGCTTAATGTTAAATTTCAAAAAAATCAACAAAAGAGTGGCGTTATTGAGTGTTGTTAGTGCTTTTTAGCACCATTAGCCAATGTTAGTGCTATGAAAAACATAACTCTAAATTCGCAGCAGCAGAGTAAATCTCCGGAACATTTTCGAAAGCTTAGTACCGGAGAACTTAAATCTACGTTTGGTTATGATTCTCTAAACGACAAACAAAAAGAAATCTATAATGCTTTTGTTGATTATGGTGAAAACCAAAACGCCGAAACGTTATTTTCTAAAATCAAAGAGTATGGATTAAAAGTGGCGAATGGCGTAGATAAAACTTTTGATGATTTTTTGCTTCAGATTAAAGGAAATGGTATCGCGGTTGAGTGTGAACGTAACAATAGTGATATTATAAAGGTTTTTTTGCGCTACAAAGTGATATACCAAAATTGTGGTATTTGTGCAGGCTTGATGTTGCTTCTCCAACACCAAAAACGGTTTTGGTGTTAGACGTTGGACGTGTTTCTGAAAACGAGTCTTCATTTGATAAAATTTTATCATCAGAAGAACTAATAGAAATAAAAAAATGTGATGATGCTTTAGAAAAAGTTAGAGGTGTATATAGATATTTAACTAAAAAATTAAAATATAATGGTTGCGTACAATTACCGCCATGTAATTTTTGTTTTGAAGGTGTGCCTGGCAGAGGAAATATGGAAATCTCAAATACGCTTATGGTAGTACTTAATAAATTGGGAATAGAATGTTGTAAAGTTGACTATTTCTTGGACATAAAACCGCATATCTGGAATATTGTAAAAATAAATGGTGAGTGGAAACATTTTGATTTAACTAACGACTTAGAAAAAGATGAAGGAAACTGGATGTGGTTTAATGTTTCAAACGACGATATGCTACAAAAAACAGTAGTAGGTTTAAACACCAAGCGTTTTTTTATAGTTAAAAACGAAATTGTTCGAGAATTTTTGCGTTCTGTGAAAAACAATTTTTGTTATGTTGAAAGCTACGCACAACATATAATATGTCCAACGCACGGACCGAACGAAAGTTCTCCGTTTGATTTTGCGCAATACAATATGGTTTTGCCTGATGGTATAGGGTATTGCTAAAAACAAGTAGAAAAACAAATTCATAGTGCAGAAATTCAAATAAT
>CAMJYS010000125.1 GCA_946410005.1 uncultured Clostridia bacterium
TACCAATTACTTGTGTAAGCAAAGAAAAAGTTTTTTCATAACTTCTAAAATCGCTCGAATATAAATATTGATCTGCCGATAAAACTCCGACTAAAGTCAAATTCGGAAAATTAAATCCTTTAGAAATAATTTGAGTTCCAACCAAAATATCATATTCTCCGTTTGCAAATTTTTTTAAAGAATCAAAATTAGCTTTTCCTAAATTTTTAGTATCAGCGTCTATTCTTAAAATTTTCGCTTCCGGAAGTATCTCGGCAAGAAATTCTTCAACCTTTTGGGTTCCCGAACCTAAATAATTAACGCTATTTCGTCCGCATTTACTACATTTATTAGAAAAATAACGAGAATACCCACAATAATGACACATCAGCCTGTTGTTAGCTTTATGAAACCTCAGAGAAACACTACAATTCGGACAAGTTAATACAGTTTTGCAATTTTTACATTTAGCAAACGTGTTGTAGCCTCTTTTATTTAAAAATATAAGTGATTGTTTTTTATTTTTAAAATTTTCTTTTAGTGCTTCTATCAACGTTTTCCCAAATTGATTTGTATCTTGTAATGCAGATTCTTCATTCATATCAACAATTTCCACATTCGGCAACTCTGATTTTCCATATCTCGAAGAAAGCTTACACAAATGGTACTTACCTTTTATTGCATTATAGTAACATTCTACCGACGGTGTCGCAGAAGAAAATATTAATGGTACACCATTATATTTACACCTTATTTTAGCAACTTCTTTAGCATTAAATCTCGGGTTTGAATCAGACTTATATGTAAATTCATGTTCTTCATCAATAATTATAAGCCCTAAATCTTTAACCGGAGCAAAAATGGCACTTCGTGCCCCGAGTACAATTTTTGCTTTACCATCACAAATTTTTTTATAATAATAATTTTTTTCTGAACTTTTCAAATTACTGTGAACTATAGCCAACTTTTCCGGATAACGTTTACTGAAAATTTCAATAAATTGTGATGTAAGTGAAATTTCCGGCACCATGAATATAACGCTCTTGCCTTGCTCTATAACTACATCGGCTAAACTCAGCAGAACTTCTGTTTTTCCGCTTCCTGTAACTCCTTGAATAAGCGAAACGTTATATTTATTTTCGTTGTAAATATTTAAAAGCTGATTGGAAACTATTTTTTGCTCTTCATTCAAAACATTTTTTGTATAAACATCTGTGTGATTTTTTAAATCGTCGTTTAATAAATCGCTTTCTATAATTTTCTTTTCTTCTTTTATAATATTTTTTTTGAGAAGCGTTTTTATAACACTTTCACCGACTCCGGTAAAATAAGAAATTTCCTTTGCAGTAGACTTATCAGATTCTTTTAAAAACCCAACAATACGTTTCTGTTTTTCTGTAAGTTTTAAGCTCGGAATATTCTTTGAATCATCCGAAATGCTATAAACTTTTATAAATTTATCAATACTGTTTTTAGATAAATCGAATTCCTCTATTATAATTTTCTCATCTAAAAAATACTGCAAAATTTTATTGAAGTTTTTAATTTTAAAACTCATCAGATTTTTTAACGTGATATATTCTTTTTTGCTATTCAAAAATAAACCTAAAAATTCTTGATTTTCTTGGCAAAAATTATTTTTATCGATTTCAGGAATAAATTCAGGGTTTAGTTTGTATTTTATATTATTCGAAATACTGCTTATCCACGGGGGAAAAATTAATTTAGCAGCGTCGAAATAAGTACAAAAATACCTATTTCGAATTTCTTTTATCAAATAAATCATTTCAACAGAAACCTGCGGTACTTCGTCAAGTACCGCACAAATATTTTTCAAATTAACATTTTCTTCGTCATCGCTTTCAAGCATTTCTATGATTAATCCACATTTTTTCTGATTTTCCCCAAATGGAATAATAATTCTTTTTCCAACTTTGATACTGTCAACAATTTCGCATGGAACATTGTAACTATAAAGTTTGTCACAACTATACGAAAGCGATTCAACTGCCACTTTTACTATCAAATTTTAAATTCCTTTTTTCTTTTCCTTATTTTAGCGATTTTATATCTTTTTCAATTTCCTTGACCTTTTTTTCGGCTCCTTGGATTATATTATTGCATATTTTCTCGCTATTTTTATCTAATTTTTTATCTTTCACAAAAATTTTACCGCTCTTCATTTTCGAAAATTTATTTTTAGCATCTTTTACCATTTCTTTGAATTTTTTAAAAGATTCTTTTAACAGTGTTTTTTCAAAATTTCTTTCAAAAGCTTCATATTTTTCTGTTAAATCGACCTCTTTTAAATCGTGCAGTATCTCGATAATTTCTTTTTTTATTTTTTCAATTTTTTCTAATTCTTCTATCTTTTCAAAATTTTTTTCAAAATATCTTAAATCATCAAGAATGAAAGATATATCACCTTTATTAACCGACTCGGCAAATAAATTCGAATTTTCTAAAAATCCCGAAAATTTATGAACAAATCCGTAGTTCGGAAGAGCACACGTCTGAACTCCAGTCACACGTATCAATCTCGTATGC